>NZ_JBNDHT010000047.1:0-43831 GCF_056755115.1 Rhizobium sp. SVR5-2C
GTATAATGGGTCAACGACTTAGTGTAACAAGCAAGCTTAAGCCGGTAGGTGTAGGCGAAGCGAAAGCGAGTCTGAATAGGGCGATTTAGTTTGTTGCATTAGACCCGAAACCGAGTGATCTAGCCATGAGCAGGTTGAAGGTTGGGTAACACCAACTGGAGGACCGAACCCGCATCTGTTGCAATAGATTGGGATGACTTGTGGCTAGGGGTGAAAGGCCAATCAAACTCGGAAATAGCTGGTTCTCCGCGAAATCTATTTAGGTAGAGCGTCTGACGAATACCCTGGGGGGTAGAGCACTGGATGGGCTATGGGGACTCACCGTCTTACTGATCCTAACCAAACTCCGAATACCCAGGAGTACTATCAGGCAGACACACGGCGGGTGCTAACGTCCGTCGTGAAAAGGGCAACAACCCTAACCTCCAGCTAAGGTCCCCAAGTCATGGCTAAGTGGGAAAGGATGTGAGGATCCCAAAACAACCAGGATGTTGGCTTAGAAGCAGCCATCATTTAAAGAAAGCGTAACAGCTCACTGGTCTAAATAAGGGTCTTTGCGCCGAAAATGTAACGGGGCTAAAGCCATGCACCGAAGCTGAGGATGTGCACTTGTGCACGTGGTAGCGGAGCGTTCCGTAAGCCTGTGAAGGGACAGCCGTGAGGCATCCTGGAGGTATCGGAAGTGCGAATGTTGACATGAGTAACGATAAAGAGGGTGAGAGACCCTCTCGCCGAAAGACCAAGGGTTCCTGCTTAAAGTTAATCTGAGCAGGGTTAGCCGGCCCCTAAGACGAGGCGGACACGCGTAGTCGATGGGAACCACGTTAATATTCGTGGGCCTGGTGGTAGTGACGGATTGCTCAACTTGTGAGGTCTTATTGGATTGATCTCGCAGGGACGCGGTTCCAGGAAACAGCTCCACCGTATAGACCGTACCCGAAACCGACACAGGTGGTCAGGTAGAGTATACCAAGGCGCTTGAGAGAACTATGTTGAAGGAACTCGGCAAATTGCACGCGTAACTTCGGAAGAAGCGTGACCCCATTTTGGGCAACCATGATGGGGTGGCACAGACCAGGGGGTAGCGACTGTTTATCAAAAACACAGGGCTCTGCGAAGTCGCAAGACGACGTATAGGGTCTGACGCCTGCCCGGTGCTGGAAGGTTAAAGGGAGAGGTGCAAGCTTTGAACTGAAGCCCCAGTAAACGGCGGCCGTAACTATAACGGTCCTAAGGTAGCGAAATTCCTTGTCGGGTAAGTTCCGACCTGCACGAATGGCGTAACGACTTCCCCGCTGTCTCCAACATAGACTCAGTGAAATTGAATTCCCCGTGAAGATGCGGGGTTCCTGCGGTCAGACGGAAAGACCCCGTGCACCTTTACTATAGCTTTACACTGGCATTCGTGTCGGCATGTGTAGGATAGGTGGTAGGCTTTGAAGCGGGGACGCCAGTCTTCGTGGAGCCATCCTTGAAATACCACCCTTATCGTCATGGATGTCTAACCGCGGTCCGTTATCCGGATCCGGGACAGTGTATGGTGGGTAGTTTGACTGGGGCGGTCGCCTCCGAAAGAGTAACGGAGGCGCGCGATGGTGGGCTCAGACCGGTCGGAAATCGGTCGTCGAGTGCAATGGCATAAGCCCGCCTGACTGCGAGACTGACAAGTCGAGCAGAGACGAAAGTCGGTCATAGTGATCCGGTGGTCCCGCGTGGAAGGGCCATCGCTCAACGGATAAAAGGTACGCCGGGGATAACAGGCTGATGACCCCCAAGAGTCCATATCGACGGGGTTGTTTGGCACCTCGATGTCGGCTCATCGCATCCTGGGGCTGGAGCAGGTCCCAAGGGTTTGGCTGTTCGCCAATTAAAGCGGTACGTGAGCTGGGTTCAGAACGTCGTGAGACAGTTCGGTCCCTATCTGCCGTGGGTGTAGGAATATTGACAGGATCTGTCCCTAGTACGAGAGGACCGGGATGGACATATCTCTGGTGGACCTGTTGTCCTGCCAAGGGCATAGCAGGGTAGCTACATATGGAAGGGATAACCGCTGAAGGCATCTAAGCGGGAAACCCACCTGAAAACGAGTGTTCCCTATCAGGGCCGTGGAAGACGACCACGTTGATAGGCCGGGTGTGGAAGTGCAGCAATGCATGAAGCTTACCGGTACTAATAGCTCGATTGGCTTGATCGTTCTCATTGACCATGCTCATCTCAAGGCAAGCGCGAAGCGCTTGTCCTGACAGAGCGAAGGCGAAAGCCTTTGCGACGGCCCCGGCGAACCCAGGGTAAGCGCCCAGCGCTTATCCCGCAGTGTTCGTCCGGTTGGTGCGCCAAGACGTGTTCAAGACTAAAAACGCAGTGAAAACTGCACCAGCTTCTCAATTCGTTGCGCTTCGCTGACCTGGTGGTTATGGCGGGGTGGCTGCACCCGTTCCCTTTCCGAACACGGCCGTGAAACGCCCCAGCGCCCATGGTACTTCGTCTCAAGACGCGGGAGAGTAGGTCGCTGCCAGGTCTGCAAAACGCAACAAAAAATCTTCTCATCACGAAAACGGCCCAAGCCGATCAAAAAGGGCCGCCCAAAAGCGGTCCTTTCTGCTTTAGGGCCCTATATACAGAATGAAATGCGAAATGCTGGGGCACGGCACGGGTTATCTGCCTGTGCGCCCCTTACATGAGACAAATCGCCTTCGGCAATTTGCTCAGGCAGTGGCATCACCGCTAAAGCGGTGACGCTATCGCGATAAATCCCGAAGGGATTTACGCAAACCGGATAAGCCGCGCAGCGGCTTACCTAGATGGCGCGGGGTGGAGCAGCCCGGTAGCTCGTCAGGCTCATAACCTGAAGGCCGCAGGTTCAAATCCTGCCCCCGCAACCAAATCTTCCCAATCCCGAAATACCGCAGGACCCGGCTATCGCCGGCGCGAAGGCTTCATCTTCGCTGGTGATGGTAGCTCGTCGTTCGCAAAGCCCACCATAACCTGAAGGCCGCAGGCTCAAATCCGGCAACAGTAACCAACCACAACGATCATAGCCAAAAAGGCCGCCTAACCGGCGGGCTTTTGCGTTCCAGGTCACGGTCAACGGCGCATCAGGCGTTTCGCCGGCCACTACCCTTCGAATGACATCGAGCTCCATCGGCAGGACGCGGTCGACTTGACGCGTCCCGCCGATGGCGGGCCGAATCCAGCTATCCAAGCGGCGCTTCCAGAAGCGAAATCTCATTCAGCTCCTGATCTTTGCCTTGCCTTCCTCAACAAGCCGTGCCGCGGCATCGGCGGGCGTCGTCCGTTCGAAAGCGAGTTCATCGGCGAGCGGCCGGAACAGGCGCTGGTCGAATTCCGTCGAGCCGAGGGGCGCGGGCGCCGGGTAGTCCCCGACCTGATCCTTGAGCAGGTTGACATAATCGACAGTGGCCCGCTCGCTCGGATTGAGGTTCGGCAGGATCGCCTCGCGGACCGTGGGAGACATCGGCACGCCGCGTTCGACGCCGAGGATCTTGCCGGCGTCGACGTCGTTGACAAAGAAGTCGATGAATTTCGCGGCCGCTTCGCCGTTCTTCGTCGTCGCGCCGACGCTCCAGATGAGGGCGGGACGATAATAGTGTCCGGAAGGCCCGCCCTTCTTTTCCCGCGGCAGCAACGTAATTGCCAGCTTGTTCTTCGAGATCAGCTGATATCCGACGAGCTGGTTCGAGTAGGCCATGCCCATGGCGGATTTGCCAAGCGCCAGGCAGTTGGTGTCGATGGTGTTCTGGTCGAGGGTCTGCACGTCGGCCGCCACTGTGCCGCCCTTCTTGCGCAGGTCTTCCCAGAAGCTGTACCACTCCTTGGCATCCGCGACATCGAAGCCGAGGGTGCCGTTGGCATAAAGGCTCTTGCCTCGCTGGCGAAGCCAGGCATCGAAGACATAGGTATAGCGGGCGCCGTAGGGGCCGCCCGAATAATTGTCCTTGCCGGCAGCCTTTGTAAGCTCGACGGCAAGCTTGGCATATTCGTCCCAGGTGAGGTCAGGCGTCGGCAACGCAAGCCCCGCCTTCTCGAAGGCCGTCTGGTCGAAAAACAGCGCAAAAGAGTTGAGGCCCAGGCCGATGCCATAGATCTTGTCATCAACGGTCGTCAGCTTCAGCATGTCCTTGCCGAAGGCATCGACCTTGAGCGTCACGGGTATGAACTCGTCAAGGGGCAGGCATGCGCCGCGTTTGGAATAGTCAGAGATGGTGCTCGGCTCGAGCTGGAACACATCGGCGATCGCGCGGCCGGCCATCTGTGTCGCAAGCTTCGTCCAGTAGCCATCGCCGCTGAGCGACTCGCCGACGATCGTCACGCCCGGCGTCTTTGACTGATAAAGCTTTGTAACATCGAGCGTGCGCTTGGCGCGATCGTTCGAACCCCACCACATTGCGCGCAACGCCACATCTTCGGCAAAGGCCGGGGCAGCGCCGCCGGCGCCGAAGGCGAGGCCAGCAGCTGCGCCGGCCGACCCCATCAGAAATGAACGTCGATTGATCTGCATGATGATCCTCCTTTGTCGCCTGCCCGTGCCGTCCTCCAACGATCCTCGGACATGTCATGCGACAGAGTACGCAAAAAAATATGGTTTGCAATAAAATAT
Organism: Rhizobium sp. SVR5-2C; assembly: GCF_056755115.1. Taxonomy (NCBI): domain Bacteria; kingdom Pseudomonadati; phylum Pseudomonadota; class Alphaproteobacteria; order Hyphomicrobiales; family Rhizobiaceae; genus Rhizobium; species Rhizobium sp. SVR5-2C. The sequence goes on from NZ_JBNDHT010000047.1 coordinate 4,619, forward strand.
CTTTTACTTGCAAATTTGCACGATTTGCATAGACTTGCCGCATGAGCAGAATTCGACCCAGCCGGCCTCGCCAGGCCGATATTGCAGCCTCAGCCGGTGTCTCCATCTCGACGGTTTCGCGCGTGCTTGCCAACGAGCCGGGCATCAGCGACAGCGTGCGCGAGCACATTCTGCGTGTGGCCGCCGAGCACGGGTACCAGGTGAAATCCGCGGCAGACCCACTTCCGGGCGGCCTTGCTCTGATCGCCAGCGACGGCGTCACAGGCGGGCTCAGCGTTTTCTACGAGTCCATCGTGGAGGGTCTCAGGGCGGGTGCGGCCGAAAACGGAATGCCTTTCGAGATTCGTCTCGTCCGGGAAGACCGGGCAGGCCCCGAGGTGGTTCACGATTATCTGACCTCGGCACGCGCTGAGGGACTTTTCCTGGTCGGCATCGACCCGAACGAAGCCCTGCGCGACTGGATCGACACCGAGAAGGTTCCGGCCGTCCTCGTCAACGGCACGGATCCGATGCTTCGCCTCGATGGCGTTTCACCGTCGAATTTTTTCGGCGCCTACCAGGGTGCCGAGCGGTTACTCAGGGCCGGCCACCGGCGCATCCTGCATCTCACCGGCTCGCACCGCAATACGATCCGGGAGCGTGTACGTGGTTTCGAGGCAGCGGTCGCTTCAGTTCAGGGCGCTGAAGGGCGGCTTGTGCCGATGACCTTTCATGGCAGCGCCAGCCGTGAGGCGCATGAACTGATGGCGGCGATCCTCGCGGAGGACGCCGGCTTTACGGCTGCCTTCTGCATGAACGACTTCATTGCCGTCGGCGTGCTGGAAGCGGTTACGGAAGCCGGCCTTCGCGTGCCGGAAGACTTCGCGATCGTTGGTTTCGACGATCTGCCCTGCGCTTTGATGACAAAGCCTCCTCTCGCCACCATGCGCGTCGATCGCGCGGCCCTGGGGCGCGAGGCGGTGGGCCTGATGATGTCCCGTTTCCGCGACCGGGCGGCACCTGCCCGTCACATATGCCACGCGGTGATCCCGGTTGCCGGGGGCACCGTGCCTGAAGCCGCAACCTCGTGAGTGATTCAGATGACCTATGATCCGGCCAGCGCCAATCCGCTTGCAGGCAATCCGCTTGAAACACGCGACGACATGAGCCGAGCGCTCCTCGATCTCTTCAATCCGCTGCTTCCTTTTTTCTCCAAGGGCAATGCCCGCGTGCGGCTCGATGGCGCTGCTGCGCATTTCGATCGTGCCGCGGCCGATCTGGAAGGTTTCGCCCGCCCTTTGTGGGGCCTTGCTCCGCTTGGTGCGGGAAACAGCCGGTTCGAGCATTGGAGCCGCTTCGCCGAAGGCCTCGCCAATGGCGCCGATCCGGAACACCCAGAATATTGGGGTACGGTCAATGGCCGTGACCAGCGCATGGTGGAACTTGCCGCACTTGGTTTTGCGCTTGCGCTCGTTCCGGAAAAAATCTGGGAACCGCTCGATGCGCGTGCCCGAAACAATGTCGTCGCCTATCTCAAGCATGCACGTCAGTTCGATTATGCCGATAACAATTGGAAATTCTTTCGCATCCTTGTCGACATCGCGCTTGAACGCTTGGGCGCTTACTTCGACCGCAGCCTTACCAGGCAGTATCTGGAGGAACTGGAAGGCTTCTACATCGGGGATGGCTGGTATCGCGACGGCAATGTACGCCGCGTCGATCACTACATTCCCTTCGCGATGCACTTTTACGGCCTGATCTATTCAAAGCTCGTCGAGGACGATTATGCCAAGCGCTATCGCGAACGGGCCGTGCTCTTCGCAAAGGACTTCAAGAACTGGTTTACAGCCGATGGCGCGACAATTCCCTTCGGCCGGAGTTTGACATACCGCTTCGCCTGCGCGGGCTTCTGGTCGGCGCTCGCTTTCGCCGATCTGGAAGCCCTGCCTTGGGGCGAGGTCAAGCACCTCTGCCTCCAACACCTCCGCTGGTGGAGGGACAAGCCGATCGCGAACCGCGATGGCGTCCTGTCGATCGGTTTCGGCTATCCCAATCTTCTGATGTCGGAGAGCTATAATTCGGCCGGCTCACCCTATTGGGCTTTCAAGGCTTTCCTGCCGCTGGCGATCCCTGCCGATCACCCGTTCTGGACGGCGAAGGAGAAGGTGCCGGAACCAGGGCCCGTCACTTCGCCGCAGCGCCACCCGGGCATGGTCATCATGCGCGCCGGCAGCGATGTCGTGGCGCTTTCCTCCGGCCAGGAAAATCTCCAGATGCGTTTTGGCACGGAAAAATACGTAAAATTCGCATACTCGGCGCGCTACGGTTTCAGTGTCGAAGCCGACGAGCGCAGTTTCGCCGGTGGCGCCTTCGATTCCGCCCTGGCCTTCAGTGACGACGGATTGCACTACCGTGTTCGCGAGACCAATACGGCAGCCAAAATTGCAGGCGATATGCTTTATGCGAAATGGTCGCCGTTCAAGGATGTCACGGTCGAAACCTGGCTTGTGCCCGCCGCACCCTGGCATATCCGTGTGCACAGGATCAACACGCCAAGGCCGCTGCAGACGGCCGAAGGCGGCTTTGCGATCGCCAAGCGGGATTTCGACCTCGACACGCTCTCGGCGGAGGCAGGTGCCGCGCATGTCATCGGCGAGGCTGATTTTTCCGGCATCGCCGATCTCGGCTCGACCGTAAAGCGGATGGGGCTCGCGCAGAAAGCCTTGCCGAATACCAACCTGATCGTTGCCAAGACATTGGTTCCGCAGTTGCGCGGCGAAACCCCCGCCGGCGAAACCGTGCTGGTTACGGCCGTGCTCGCGTTCAACGATCCGCAAGCTGTTTCCGGCATCTGGGCGAAACGGCCGGCCGCGCCGGACATCGCAGCCCTTGAGGAGCACGTTAGAAAGCACGGCATCACCGTCAGCGCCATCGAAGCGCCGGGGCAGATGCCATGAGCCGCCCCGGTATCGCATTCGCCATGCATCCGGCCCGGACGGAGCACGTCCTCGCGGATGACTCGCTTCAGCGCCTGGAACGCCTTGGCCGCGTACTCGATCGCGATCCGCTGCAGAATTTTACAGACGAGCGTGCCCGGCGCGTGCTTTCCGAGACGGAAATTCTGATCACCGGTTGGGGCGCCCCGCAGGTGGGCAGCGACGTGCTTGCGGCGGCGAAGGGCCTGAAGATCGTCGCCCATGCGGCCGGCACCGTCAAAGGGATCATCGGCGAGGAGATTTTCAGGGCCGGGATCGCCGTCAGCCATGCGGCGGAGGCCAATGCCGTCCCGGTCGCGGAGTTCACCCTCGCCGCCATTCTCTTTGCCGGCAAACAGGTTTTCCGCTTTCGCGATCTCTATGTCGCGGACCGCAATCGCGACCGCACATATCCCATGCAGCGCCTGCCAATCGGTAACTACCGGCGCACGGTCGGCATCATCGGCGCATCGCGCATCGGCCGACGTGTCATTGAGTTGCTGAAGCCCTTCGACTACAGGCTCGTCCTTTCCGACCCCACGATCAGTGCGACTGAAGCCATGGAGCTTGGAACCGAAAGGGTCGATCTCGACACTCTCATGAAGGTTTCGGACATCGTTTCGCTTCACGCGCCGTCCCTGCCGTCCACCCGGCATATGATCGACGCGACGAAGCTTGCTCTGATGAAGGACGGCGCCACGCTCATCAATACGTCACGCGGCGCAATCATCGATGAGGCCGCGCTCCTGGCAACGCTCTCGACGGGCCGAATCGACGCCATCATCGACGTAACAGATCCCGAAATCCCCGGACCCTCGTCGGCGTTTTACGATCTGCCGAATGTCTTCCTGACGCCTCATATCGCCGGCGCCGTCGGGCTGGAGCGCGCGCGCCTCGGAGAAATGGCCGTCGATGAGATCGAACGTTTCCTGAAGGGCGAGCCGCTTCTTTACGGCATCACCCTAGCGGATCTCGGAAAGATCGCCTGAGGCTATTCGGCTTTCCGGGAGTTCGGCGAGCCGTCATTGGCGAGTTCAGGCATCAGGTCGGCAAGCTTGACGACCTTGCCCGTGCGCGAACTCTCCAATGCTGCAAGACCGCAAAGCACCGACATCGCACCCGCACGCGTTCCCGCCCGCTGTTGCAGGCGGTCCTCCATGCCGGGTTTGAAGATCATGTTGCGCAGTCGGTCGTCGCCGCCGAAATGGCCGCCGGAGGAATAGGGCACACGAATTCGCTCGACCGCATCCTTTCCTTTCGGGAAATTGCGGATGAGCAAGATCTCATCCTCCTTAGGGACTTCCCACGGCTGTGACTCGTACTGACGGATTTCAATCCGCCCCCTGGTGCCGTTGAACGCCAGATGGTGCCCCTCGATCGGCTGAAAGGTGTTGAGCGAATAGGAGACGTGGACGTTGTTGCGGTAGCGGATGCTGACGACCATCGTGTCCGGAATGTCAATATCCTCGCGGAAGACGCAGCCGTCGCGGAAGTAGCCGTCGATCCTCGAAGGATCCTCGTAGAGCGGGTCGAGGAAGGGATCGGCACCGAGATCGAAATAGTAGTCGCATTCATGCGTGTGCGGACAGAGCTTGCAGCGCGGACCGCGGAAGGGACCCTTGCGGCCGTAATTCTGCAGGTCGGCAAACGATGTCACCGCTTCCGGATCGCTGTCGAGGTACCAGTTCAGCAGATCAAAATGGTGGGTGGCCTTGTGAACGAACAGGCTGCCGGACTTTTCAGTATAGGCGTGCCAGCGCCGGAAATAATCCGCGCCATGCTTGGTGTTCAGGTACCAGTGGAAATCGACCGAGGTGACGCGGCCGATCTCTCCGGAATTGAGCAGCTCCTTGATTTTGGCTGCGGTCGGCGCATAGCGGTAGTTGAAGGATACGTCGACGCGCCTTCCGGTGCGTTTCTCGGCATCGATGATCCGGCGGATCTTGTCCACTGCGGTGGTCATCGGCTTTTCGGTGATGACGTCGATTCCCGCCTCGAGCGCCCGCACGACGATCGCGTCATGGGTATGGTCCGGCGTGCAGACGATGATAAGGTCAGGTTTCACCTCCTTCAGCATCGCGTCGATGTCGTCATAGATCGGCGCATTGCTGCCGATCATCGTGCGCGCCCGTTCTCCGCGTAGCGAGTTCTTCTCGACGATGGCGACGAGATCCACATGCTCGCGCCAGCCGGCGAGCAGTTCCTTCCCCCACATGGTGGTTCCGCGGTTGCCGGTTCCGATCAGTGCAAAGCGGCGTTTCTCCATCGAATGATCCTCCTTCATACGTGCTGAAACGAATATATCCAATTAAGCCTGGCAGCAGCTATGATACCGCTCGACGCAGGTGGCGATGACCTCGTCTGCCGGGCGCTTCCACCAGTTGTCCGCCGAAAAGATTTCGACCTCTTGAGCGCCGAGGAAGCCTGCCTCCTCGATCATGCGCCGGATGCCTTTCAAATCGATCACGCCGTCGCCCATCATGCCGCGATCGGTCAGCATGTCCTTTGTCGGAACGAGCCAGTCGCAGATGTGGTGGGCGAAGATACGTTTCATGCGTCCGGCACGGGCGATTTGCTCGGCGAGGTCCGGATCCCACCAGACGTGATAGACGTCGATCGCAACGCCAACGTCTTCGCCGAGCTGCTCGCAGATATCGAGCGCCTGGCCGAGTGTGTTCACGCAGGCCCGATCTGCGGCATACATCGGATGCAGCGGCTCGATTGCCAGCGGCACGCCCGCCGACTTTGCGTGCGGCAGGACCGCGGCAATGCCGTCGGACACCATCTGCCGTGCTGCGGCAATATCCTTGGAACTGCCCGGCAGCCCCCCGACGACGAGCACCAGGCAATCGGCGCCGAGTGCGGCGGCTTCGTCGATCGCACGCCTGTTATCGTTGAGGTTCTTTTCCCAGCCCGCCCGATCGGTGGCCGGAAAGAAGCCGCCGCGGCAAAGGCCGGTAAGCTTCAATCCGTTGGATCGAACAATGCGGACGGCCTCTTCGAGCCCTACTTTCGCGACCTGATCCCGCCAGGGCGCAATTTGCGTGATGCCATGCTTGAGGCAGATATCCACTGCCTCCGCAAAGCCGCACTGTTCTCGGATTGTCGCAAGATTGATCGAAAGTCCCTCGACCTGCATTAGCTTCTCCCGCACGCGATGATGTCAGTGAACGCCGTGGACTTCGAGCACCCGCTTCATCCGGCTGATCGCCATATCGGGATCGGCAAGAACGCGTGCCTGGTCGGCCAGGCGGAAGAGTTCCGCCAGATGGGTCAGCGAGCGAGCGCTCTCTTGCCCGCCGATCATCGTGAAATGGTCCTGTAGGCCGTTGAGATAAGCGAGGAACACGACGCCGGTCTTGTAGAAGCGTGTCGGCGCTTTGAAAATGTGGCGCGAAAGCGGAACCGTCGGATCGAGCAGGTCGAAGAATTCGCGGTTGCTGTCGCGGCCGAGCGCTTCCATGGCCGCGGAAGCGGCAGGAGCGATCGCGTCGAAGATGCCGAGCAGCGCATCAGAATGACCCTGCTCATCGCCGGCGATGAGTTCCGCGTAGTTGAAGTCGTCGCCGGTATACATGCGCACGCCCTTCGGCAACTGGCGGCGCATCGTCACTTCCTTTTCCTTGGAAAGGAGCGACACCTTGATGCCGTCTACCTTCGCGGCATTGGCCTCGATCACCTGCAGGCAGGTCGACATCGCCTTGATGTGGTCGGGACTGCCCCAATAGCCTTCGAGCGCCGGGTCGAACATTTCGCCGAGCCAATGGATGATGACCGGCTCCTTGACCTGCCGCAAGATGCGATCATAGACGCGGATATAGTCGTCGGGCCCCTTGGCGGCGGCGGCAAGCGCACGGCTTGCCATCAGGATGATGCGCCCACCCTCCGCCTCGACGGCTTCAATTTGCTCCTCGTATGCCTTGATGATCGCATCGATCGTGACATCCGGGCCGGGTGTCAGATGGTCCGTTCCAGCGCCGCAGGCGATCAGCGCATCCTTGCGGGTGCGAGCCTCGGCCAGCGCACGGCGGATGAGATCGCGGGCTTCCGGCCAGCCAAGGCCCATGCCGCGCTGTGCGGTATCCATTGCTTCGGCAACGCCGAGGCCGAGATCCCAGAGGCGGTGGCGAAAGGCAAGCGTACGCTCCCAGTCGATCGCCGGCGTCAGCCATGGATCATTGTCCGCCAGCGGGTCGGCGACAACGTGGGCCGCGGCAAAGACCACGCGCGGAAAGTCCTTGGCGTCGCGCTTCTTGAGTTCGATCGGCGTGCCGCTCAGCGTATAGGGCGCGATCTTGCCATCGAGGGGAAGATTGAGCGTTTGCATATCAGAACTCCAATGTCGGGACGTCGAGCCAGCGGCGCTCGGCCCAGGATTTCAAGCCCAGTTCCGCAAGTTGCACGCCTTTGGCACCTGCTTCCAAGCCGTAAGGCCACGGTGCGTCCTCGGCGACATGGCGCAGGAACATTTCCCATTGCACCTTGAAGCCGTTGTCGAACACCTGCGTATCCGGCACCTCGTCCCAGGTCTTGTAGAAGTCGATCGTTTGCGGCTGGTCAGGATTCCACACCGGCTTCGGCGTGTTGACCCGGTGCTGCGCCCAGCAACTCGTCAGGCCTGCGACGGCAGAACCATGGGTGCCGTCCACCTGGAAAGTCACGAGATCGTCGCGGCGTACGCGCACCGCCCAGGACGAATTGATTTGAGCGATCACGCCGCCGTCAAGCTCGAAGGTTGCATAGGCCGCATCGTCCGTATCGCAGTCATAAGTCTTGCCCTGTTCGTCGACACGGCGGGGGATATGTGTGGCGCCGAGGCAGGAGACGGCTTTGACCTCGCCGAAGAGATTGTCGAGCACATAGCGCCAGTGGCAGAGCATATCGAGGATGATACCGCCGCCATCGCCCTTGCGGTAATTCCAGGACGGGCGCTGCGCCGGAACCCCCCAGTCGCCTTCGAATACCCAATAACCGAACTCGCCGCGCACCGAGAGGATCTTGCCGAAGAAGCCGGAATCGCGCAGCAGCGCCAGTTTGCGAAGGCCGGGAAGAAACAGCTTGTCCTGTACGACGCCGTGCTTGAGGCCGGAGGCGCGCGCTTTCCTCGCAAGTTTGATTGCGACCTCCAGGTCGTCGGAGATCGGCTTTTCGCAATAGACATGCTTGCCGGCGTCGAGCGCCTTGGAAAGCAGCTCGGCGCGCATCAGCGTCGTGCCGGCGTCGAAGAATATCTGATCGTCCGCATTGGCGAGCGCCGCGTCCAGATCGGTCGACCAGCGCTTGATGTTGTGCTTCTTCGCCAGCTCTTCCATCTTGTCGCGGTTGCGGCCGACAATGATCGGATCGATCTCCAGCCGCTCGCCGGATTTCAGGAATAGGCCGCCCTGGTCGCGGATCGCAAGGATCGATCGCACCAGATGCTGATTGTAGCCCATACGGCCCGTAACGCCGTGCAAAATGATCCCGAGACGCGCCATCTTGTTCCTCCCTGTCAGTTTATCGAGCGGCGGGAGTGGGCGTCGCCCGGCCCCCCCAAGCCAGTAACTAAACAGTTACTTGATGACAGATCGAGAGCGGGGCTGTCAATAGCCAAATCTCTTTTTGGCTTTTCAGCGCTTGATGGAGGCGAGCGTCACGTGGACGATATGCTTTTCCCAGCTGTCGAGCTGGGCAGGATCGATCAGGTCGCGGCCAAAGATCGTCGAAAGCGTGTATTGGTTCGAAAGGTAGAAATAGCCAAGCGAGGCAATGGTCAGGTAGACGTGAAGGGGGTCGGCATTCTCGGCGAAGACGCCTTCCTTCTTGCCGCGGTCGAGAACGTCAGAAAGTTCACCGATCAGATGCGAATGTAATTCCTTGAGACGAACGGACTGGCGAAGCCAGCGAGCACGATGCAGGTTTTCGGTGCCGAGCAGGCTGAGGAATTCCGGATGCTCGAGAAAGTAGCGCCAAGTGAAGAGGGCGAGTTCGCCAATCCCCTCTTCTGGGCTGCGGTCACCGATATGCAGCGCGCGCTCTGCCGTGCGGATATTGACATAGGCCTCCTCCAGCACGTGCAGATAAAGCTGCTCCTTGTCGCCGAAATAGTGATAGAGCATGCGCTTGTTGGTCCCGGCTCGTTCAGCAATGGCATCGACGCGCGCCCCGCCCATGCCGTTTTCGGCAAATTCGCGCGTGGCCGCTTCCAGGATTGCACTGCGGGTCCGCTCGGGGTCGCGCTGCAGCACACGCTCGCTGGGAGCGCGCTTGACTTTTTTCTTTCCTCCACTCTCGCCGGTACTGTCCATCGGCTTATCTCCCCAGACATTCTGTTGTGCTCATAAAGCTTCGGTGCAAGATTGTAAAAGCGGAAACCTGGGAGGAGAACCTCACCAAATTATCATCGCTTGACAGGCCCGATGCTTGTCCATAGCTTGTAACCAGTTAGTTATTTGTTGCAAGTGAAACCAGCAAGGAGCGTGTGGAGGCGCTCCCCTCGGGAGGAGGAACAGATGACCTTAAGCGTAAGTAGACGTAACTTCATGGCGGGCGGAGCGACGCTTCTCTCGCTTGCGGCACTGGGACCCAGTGCCTTTGCGCAGGATGCTCGCCTGCGTTTGATCTGGTGGGGATCCCAGCCGCGCGCTGACCGCACCAACAAGGTGTCCGATCTCTATAAAGCAAAGCATGCCGGCACATCGATCACCGGCGAGTTCCTCGGCTGGAGCGACTACTGGCCACGTCTGGCGACGCAGGTCGCTGGCCGTAACGCTCCCGACGTGATCCAGATGGATTACCGTTATATCGTTGAATACGCCCGCCGCGGCGCGCTGGCACCGCTCGATTCCTATATGCCCTCGAAACTCAATCTGGACGATTTCGATCCGGCCCAGATCGAGGGCGGCAAGGTCGATGGCAAGTTCTATGGCGTGAGCCTTGGCGCCAACTCCGCGGCCACGGTATTGAACACGACGGCTTTTGAGGAGGCCGGCGTCGATTTGCCGACGAAATCGACGACGTGGGAAGAGTTCGGCAAGATCGGTGCGGAAATTACCAAGGCCGGAAAGCGCAAAGGTTTCTTCGGCTTCGCCGATGGCAGCGGCAACGAGCCGCTCCTCGAAAACTATCTGCGCCAGCGCGGAAAAGCTCTCTATACGGCGGATTCGAAGATCGCCTTCGGCCCGGAGGAAGTGAGCGAATGGTTCGATATGTGGTCCAAGTTCCGCGAAGCCGGCGCCTGCGTCACGCCGGATATCCAGGCGCTCTACAAGGACACCATCGATACCAGCCCGGTCACGATCGGAAAGGCTGCCGCAGACTACGCGCATAGCAACCAGTTTGTCGGCTATCAGGCAACGAACAAGGACAAGCTGACGCTGAGCAACTACATGCTCATTACGAAGGAATCGAAGGGCGGGCATTACCGCAAGCCGTCGATGTTCTTCTCGGTCTCGGCACAATCGAAGGTGATCGATCAGGCCGTCGACTACGTCAACTTCTTCGTGAAGGACCCGGATGCAGCATTGGTGCTCGACGTCGAGCGCGGCATTCCTGAATCCAAGGCGATGCGTGACATCGTCGCCACGAAGCTTGATGCGAGCGGTAAAATCCCGCTCGAATATGTTGGTGGTCTTGGCGATCTGGCCGGCCCGCTGCCGCCGCCGCCGCCCTCGGGTGCCGGCGAGGGGCAGGTCGTGCTGCGGACGATCTCTGAGCAGGTGGCCTTTGGTCAGCTGACACCAGCCGACGCCGGTAAGCAGCTTGTGGACGAAATCACGCGCCTTCTCGCACGGGGCTGATCCATATGAGCAACGCGATGCGCACGACGCCCGCAGGGGCAGTCACGGTTGAACGGTATTCAGGCGCGGTTGCCGACAGTCGCTTCAAGCGGCTGTGGAACGCAAACGCTCCGGGATATCTCTTCCTGCTGCCTTGGCTTCTCGGCTTCTTCGGGCTGACGCTCGGACCTGCCCTGATTTCGCTCTACCTGTCCTTCACCGACTTCGACATGTTGAGGTCGCCAGGCTGGGTGGGCACTGCGAACTACGTGCGCATCGCCACCGCTGATCCGAAATTCGCTGCCGCGATGACGGTTACGCTGACTTATGTCGTGCTTTCCGTCCCCTTCAAGCTGACTTTCGCGCTCATGGTCGCGCTGGCGCTGAACCGCGGTGTGCGCGGTTTGCCGATCTACCGCGCCATTTTCTATCTCCCGTCACTGCTTGGCGGCAGCGTCGCGATTGCCGTCCTTTGGCGTCAGCTTTTCGCAGGCGACGGGCTCGTCAACGCGGCCCTCGCGCAATTCGGCATTCAGGGGCCGAGCTGGATTTCGCACCCGAGCTATTCGATCTATACGCTGGTGGCGCTCAGCGTCTGGCAGTTCGGTTCGCCGATGATCATCTTCCTCGCCGGCCTGCGGCAGATCCCGCAGGATATGTATGAGGCTGCGAGCCTCGATGGCGCCTCGAAGTTCCGGCAATTCTACAAGATTACACTGCCGCTTCTGACGCCCGTCATTTTCTTCAACGCAGTCGTCCAGACGATCGATGCCTTCAAGGCTTTCACGCCTGCTTTCATCATCTCCGGCGGCACCGGCGGCCCGATCAATTCGACGCTGTTCTACACGCTCTACCTCTATCAGGAAGCCTTCGGAAACTTCCGCATGGGCTATGCCTCGGCACTTGCGTGGATCCTGGTGATCATCATAGCGATCTTCACCGCCTTCTCGTTCCTGACCTCGCGTTACTGGGTGCACTACGATGACTGAGATGACCGCTACGATAACCGCGGCCAAGCCGCCATCCGACGTCAACAAGCGTAGTCTGCAGGGATCGATCGTCGTTCATGCATTGCTGATCGCCGCCTCGCTCCTCATGCTCTATCCGTTGCTGTGGATGGTGTCCGCTTCGGTGCGACCGGAGAACGAAATCTTTTCGTCGACGTCGATCATCCCCTCGTCCATCGATTTCGCGTCCTATGTTCGCGGCTGGGTCGGCCTCGATATCAGCTTCGGCAGGTTCTTCTGGAACTCGCTGGTGATTTCGGTCCTGACGGTCATCGGCAATGTCGTTGCCTGCTCGCTGGCGGCTTATGCTTTCGCGCGTCTGCGCTTTGCCGGCCGGAATTTCTGGTTCGCGATCATGCTCGGTACGTTGATGATCCCGTATCACGTGACGCTGATCCCGCAATACGTGCTCTTCCTCAACCTCGGCTGGGTCAACACGATCCTGCCGCTGGTCGTGCCGAAGTTTCTGGCGAGCGATGCCTTCTTCATCTTCCTCATGGTGCAGTTCTTCCGCGGCATCCCGCGCGAACTCGATGAGGCCGCGATGATGGACGGCTGCAGTGCCTGGCGTATCTATTGGAAGATCATGCTGCCGCTTTCGCTGCCGGTTCTGGCGACGGCCGCAATCTTCTCTTTCATCTGGACCTGGGACGACTTCTTCGGCCCGCTGATCTACCTGAACGACATGAACACCTACACCATCCAGCTGGGCCTTCGAACCTTCGTCGATTCGACGAGTGCATCGGATTGGGGCGGGTTGTTCGCCATGTCGACGCTTTCGCTCGTGCCCGTGTTCTTCTTCTTCCTCTTCTTCCAGCGCATGCTGATCGAAGGTATCGCCACGACCGGCATGAAGCGCTGATGCTGATAAGGAAAGTTGCATGAGTATCAAGACTGTCGCCATCGTCGGCTGCGGTATCGGGCGCTCTCACATCGTCGAGGGCTACCTGCCGCACCCGGACAAGTTCAAGGTCGCGGCGATCTGTGACCTGAACGAAGAGCGCCTGAAGGCCGTCGGCGATGAGTTCGGCATCGACCGCCGCACGACCTCCTTCGCCGAGCTTCTCAGCGACGACAGCATCGACATCATCGATATCTGTACGCCGCCCGGCATCCATCTTGAACAGGTGGTCGCAGCCCTTGGTGCCGGCAAGCACGTCGTCTGCGAAAAGCCGCTGACCGGATCGCTTGCCGGTGTCGACGAAATCATGAAGGCGGAAAAGGCTGCCAAGGGCACCCTTATGCCGATCTTCCAGTATCGTTACGGCGACGGCGTAGAGAAGGCGAAGCGCATCATCGACGCAGGAATCGCCGGCAAGTTCTATATGGGTTCGGTCGAGACCTTCTGGCTGCGCAAGCCGGAGTATTATGCCGTTCCATGGCGCGGCAAATGGGCGACGGAGCTCGGCGGCGTGCTCGTCACGCATGCGCTCCACCTGCACGACATGCTCTTCCATCTCGCCGGTCCCGCCGCCCGGGTGTTCGGTCGCGTCGCGACCCGCGTCAATGATATCGAGGTGGAGGATTGCGCTTCCGTCAGCCTTCTGATGCAGAACGGCGCCTTCGTCTCGCTCTCGTGCACGCTGGGCTCGCAGCAGGAGATCAGCCGGCTGAGGCTGCATTTCGAGAACGTCACGTTCGAGAGCAACCACGAGCCCTATTCGCCCGGCAAGGACCCTTGGCAGATCATTGCCGCCAATGACGAAGTGCAAGCAAGGATCGATGCGGCGCTTGGCGACTGGCGCTCCGTCGCCCCCCGCTTCAACACCCAGATGGCGCGGTTTCATGATTATCTGAGCGGCAGGGGCCTGCTGCCGGTCACGAGCGGCGATGCGCGCCGTGCGCTGGAGTTGGTCACTGCGATCTATCAATCGTCCGATAGCGGGGCCGATGTCGCTCTGCCGATTGGTCCTGAAAGCCCGAAATACGCCGATTGGCGCGCGAGAACGCGATAAGGAACAGGGGAGGGTTTTTAGACGATGGCTACAAGTGTCGTTCTTCAGAAGGTCGAGAAGCGCTATGGAGCTGTGGACGTCATCCACGGCATCGATCTTGCAATTGACCCCGGCGAGTTCGCGGTTTTCGTCGGCCCCTCCGGCTGCGGCAAGTCCACGCTGCTGCGCATGATCGCTGGTCTCGAGGAGATCTCCGGCGGTGCGCTGCTGCTCGACAACGAGCGTATGAATGAAGTGGCGCCGGCCAAGCGTGGCATCGCCATGGTCTTCCAGTCCTATGCGCTTTATCCGCATATGTCGGTCTACAAGAACCTCGCCTTCGGTCTGGAGACCGCCGGCTACAAGAAGGCCGAAATAGAGCCGAAAGTTCGCCGGGCTGCCGAAATTCTGCAGATCCAGAAGCTTCTCGAACGGAAACCGAAGGCACTGTCCGGCGGCCAGCGCCAGCGCGTTGCGATCGGTCGCGCCATTGTACGTGAGCCGCGCATCTTCCTGTTCGACGAACCCTTGTCGAACCTCGACGCGGAACTGCGCGTCCAGATGCGCGTCGAGATCTCGCGGCTCCATCGCAATCTCGGCAACACCATGATCTACGTAACCCACGACCAGGTCGAAGCCATGACCATGGCGGACAAGATCGTGGTTCTGAACTCGGGACGGATCGAACAAGTCGGGGCGCCGCTTGATCTTTACAACAATCCGGCAAATCGCTTCGTCGCAGGCTTCATCGGCAGCCCGAAGATGAACTTCCTGAAGGCGAAGATCGAGCAGGTGAGCGATGGCGGCACGACGGTCAACGTCTGCGGCAGCTCCATCCGCCTGCCGCGCCGCTTGAAGGGGTCGGCCGGTCAGGAGGTTACCTTCGGCATCCGGCCGGAACATCTATCCGTCACCGATGGCGGCATTGCGCTGGCGACCGTCAATGTCGATCTGGTCGAAAACCTCGGCGGCGCGACGATGCTCTATACGACGACACCCGATCACCAGCAATTGACGGTGGCTCTGGATGGCCAGCAGAAGGTCGAACGCGGCGCCAACGTGAAGGCATCATTCGACCCCGCCCGTTGCCATGTCTTCGACGGCTCCGGCGCCACGATATGAGGCCTTCTTGACAGGCGATCCCGCTCTGGCCCATCATTTTGAGGGTGCGGCCGCGAGGGGGAAAGCGTGACGCCTGAGGATAGGATTCGTGCACTCGGCATATGGCAAGGGCCGATTGAAATCACGCCGATTGCCGGCGGCATAACCAACCGGAACTACCTGGTAACCGATCGGGCGGTGCGCCGCGTCGTGCGGCTTGGCGCCGACATTCCGATCCATCATATCAGCCGGCAGAACGAACTCGCCGCCAGCCAAGCTGCGCATGCGGCCGGCCTTTCGCCTGCAGTCATCCATCATGCGCCTGGCGTGCTCGTTCTCGATTTCATCGAGGCGCGAGCGCTGACTGCGGAAGATATCCAGGATGCGCGAATGCTCGCGCGTGTCGTGCCGCTGGTTCGTGCCTGCCATCATGACGTTGCGCGTCATTTCCGCGGGCCGGCGACGATCTTCTGGGTCTTCCATGTCATTCGCGATTACGTTGCCAACCTGAAAGCCGCCGGAAGCATCCATGCGCCGATGCTGCGGCGTTGCGCAGAAAAGGCAGAGGTACTGGAACACGCCGCCGGCCCGTTCGACATCGCCTTCGGTCACAACGACCTTCTCGCCGCGAACTTCCTCGACGACGGCAAGCGTCTCTGGCTGATCGATTGGGATTACGCAGGCTTCAACACCCCGCTTTTCGACCTTGGTGGCCTGGCGTCGAACAACGAGCTTTCGGAAGACGCGGAGCGGGACATGCTGGAGGCCTATTTCGATCGGCCGCTGACGCCGGACCTTGAGCGCCGCTACAGCGCCATGAAATGCGCATCGCTGCTCCGCGAGACACTATGGAGCATGGTTTCGGAAATCCACTCCACCATCGATTTCGATTACGCCGCCTATACCGCCGAAAACCTCGCCCGCTTCGAGCGCGCTTTCAAGGCATTTGAACAGGATCGATAGAATGACGAAGGAACTACCCAAGACGGCGAAAGCCGTGGTGATCGGCGGCGGCATCATTGGCTGCTCCACGGCCTATCACCTTGGCAAGCTCGGCTGGACGGACACGGTGCTGCTTGAGCGCAAGAAGCTCACCTCCGGCACGACATTCCATGCCGCGGGCCTCGTCGGTCAGCTGCGCTCGAGCGCCAACATAACCCAGCTGCTCGGCTACTCTGTCGATCTCTACAAGAAGCTGGAAGATGAGACCGGCCTCGGCACCGGCTGGAAGATGAACGGCGGCCTGCGTCTTGCCTGCAACGCAGAGCGCTGGACGGAGGTGAAACGGCAGGCGACGACCGCCCAATCCTTCGGTCTCGACATGCGGCTGCTCACCCCGCAGGAAGCCTTCGAGCTCTGGCCGCTGATGACGATCGATGATCTCATCGGCGCCGCCTATCTGCCGACCGACGGCCAGGCCAATCCTTCCGACATCACGCAGGCGCTCGCCAAGGGGGCACGCATGTCCGGTGTATCGATCTTCGAGGATACCGAAGTCCTCGATCTCGAAATCGACAAAGGCAGGATACGCGCAGTCATCACCGAGCACGGCCGCATCGAATGCGAGCGCGTCGTCGTCTGTGCCGGGCAGTGGACACGGGCGTTTGCTGCCCGGTTCGGCGTCAACGTACCGCTCGTTTCCGTCGAGCATCAGTACATCATCACCGAATCCTTCGGCGTCCCCTCAAACCTGCCGACGCTACGCGACCCCGACCGCCTGACCTACTACAAGGAAGAAGTCGGCGGCCTGGTCATGGGCGGTTACGAGCCGAACCCGATCCCGTGGGCGGTGAACGGCATTCCTGATGGGTTCCACTACACGCTGCTCGACAGCAATTTCGATCATTTCGAGCAGATCATGGAGCAGGCGCTAGAACGCGTTCCGGGTCTGCAGAACGCCGGCGTCAAGCAATTGCTGAACGGCCCTGAGAGCTTCACGCCGGACGGCAATTTCATCCTCGGGGAAGCGCCGGAGTTGAAGAACTTCTTCGTCGGCGCCGGGTTCAACGCGTTCGGCATAGCCTCGGCCGGGGGCGCCGGGATGGCGCTTGCCGAATGGGTGGCAAAGGGCGAGCCTCCCTACGATCTCTGGCCGGTCGATATTCGCCGCTTCGGCCGCCCGCACTTCGACACCGACTGGGTCCGCACCCGCACGCTCGAAGCCTATGGCAAGCATTACACGATGGCGTGGCCCTTCGAGGAGCATTCGAGCGGCCGCCCCAGCCGCAAGTCGCCACTTTACGATCGGCTGAAGGCGCAGGGCGCCTGCTTCGGCGAGAAGCTCGGCTGGGAGCGGCCGAACTGGTTCGCCGACCTCTTCGCCAATGAAGAGCCGAAGGATATCTATACCTACGGCCGTCAGAACTGGTTCGATGCCGTCGGCCGCGAGCACAAGGCGGTGCGCGAGGCGGCTGTGATTTTTGACCAAACTTCATTTGCGAAGTTCGTGCTGAAGGGCAGGGATGCGGAGGCCGCTCTGTCCTGGATCGCCTCCAACGACGTGGCAAGGCCGGCGGGAACTCTCACCTACACGCAGATGCTGAACGACAAAGGCGGCATCGAATGCGACCTGACGGTCGCCCGTATCGCCGAGAACGAATATTACATCGTCACAGGTACGGGCTTTGCGACCCACGACTTCGATTGGATTGCCCGCAATATTCCCGAGGGAATGCACGCCGAACTGGTCGATGTCACATCGGCCTATTCCGTACTTTCGCTGATGGGGCCGAATGCCCGCGCCGTTCTGGAAAAGGTGACCTCGGCCGATGTGTCGAATGCAGCCTTCCCCTTCGGTCGCGTCCGAACGATCGGCATTGCCGGCTGCCCGGTACGGGCACTGCGCATCACCTATGTCGGCGAACTCGGTTATGAGCTGCATGTTCCGGTCGAATATGCGACGACAGTCTACGATGCGCTGATGGCGGCGGGTGGCGGGCTTGGCCTCGTCAATGCCGGGTATCGTGCCATCGAAAGCTGCCGGCTGGAGAAGGGCTATCGTGCCTGGGGTTCGGATATCGGCCCTGACCATACGCCGGTCGAAGCGGGACTTACCTGGGCCGTCAAGACGAAGAAGAACGTTGCCTTTCGTGGCCGCGAGGCGATCGAGCGCCAGCTTACGGGCGGCGTGAAGAAGATGCTCGCCTGTCTCGTGCCGGACGATCCCGAGATCGTCCTTCTCGGGCGCGAAACTACCTATCGCAATGGCAAACGTGTCGGCTGGCTCTCCAGCGGCGGCTTCGGCTATACCGTCGGCAAGCCGATCGGCTACGGCTATATCCGCAATCCCGATGGCGTGACGGCGGATTTCGTGCTGGCAGGAAGCTACGAGCTGGACGTCGCCAGGGAGCGGGTGCCGTGCACGGTGTCGTTGAAACCGCTTTATGACCCGGAGATGAAGAGGGTGAAGGCGTAGTGCAGCCCTCGCTATTTGGGGGACAGGCAACCCCGCCTTCCCTCATTCCTGTGACAAGCACAGGAATGAGGGAAGGCGGCTGTCGCCGCATGCTGCCACTGAAAGCCCAGGCTTCAAATCAGCGGCAGCTTGTTGTCCTGGATCAGGATTTCCAGCTTGTTGGCGACGTCTTCCGTCCAGGCCACATTCTTCGTGAGTGCCGCAGGGAAAAGTCCGGGCAAGCCGAAAAGCGCCGCCGAAACAGCCGGGCCATTCCGCGGCACGTCGGCAAGGATAGCTGCAATCTCGGCCGATCGCGGATCGCGCAGCTCATAGCGTTGGCCGTTCCGATCGACACCCAGTGCGTAGCGCATCCACGCGGCAACTGCGATTGCGTAGGTCTCCGCCTTGCTGCCATGAGCAAGCGCTTCCGTTGCCGGCTCCAGCAGCCGCTGCGGCAGCTTCTGCGTGCCGTCCATGGCGATCTGATAGGTGCGGTGGGCGATCGCCTTGTTTGCAAAGCGTGCTATTAGCTCGTCTGCGTAATGGTCCAGATCAATGCCGGGAACAGGATCGAGCGTTGCCGCCGCCGAGTTCATCTGCCGCCGTGCAAGCGCGGCCAGACCGGCGTCGTCCATGACGTCACGAACGTATTCATAGCCACCTATGTATCCGAGGTAGGCGAGCAGAGAATGCGCCCCGTTCAGCATTCGGAGCTTCATCTTTTCATAGGCTGAAACCTCCTCGACCATCAGCGCACCGGCCTTCTCCCACGCAGGACGGCCATTCGCGAAATGGTCCTCGATCACCCATTGGGTGAAGGGCTCGGTCTCGATCGCTGCCAGATCCACCCGCCCGGTCAGGCGTTCGGCATCGGCATAGGTGGCGTCGGTACTCGCCGGCGTGATGCGATCGACCATGGTCGACGGAAAAGGCACGTTCTCCTCTATCCAGTCGTGCAAATCGGGATCGATGCGGCTCGCGAATTCGAGGACGAGGCGCTTCAGGACCGCACCGTTGCTTGGCAGATTGTCGCAGCTGAGCGGCGTAAAGGGCGCAATGCCTTTTTCCCGCCGCCGGGCCAGCCCCTCGACAAGGTAGCCAACAACGCCGCGCGGCGCATGCCGGTTTGCAAGATCGGCAGCGATGTCGGCATGGTTGAGATCGAGGCCGCCGCTGTGCGGATCAAAACCATAGGCCTTTTCCGTCACCGTCAGACTGACAATGCGGATCGCAGGGTCTTCGAGGCGTTGCAGCAGCCCTGCGGGATCACGCGTCGCAACATGCGCCTTGAGAATCGGACCCACGACCTGGGCCGTCGTTCCCGACGTATCGCGGATCAGCATCGTATAGAGGCCGTTCTGCTCGTTCAGGTGATCCGCAACATCGGCGGTGCGAAGGCTTGCAACCTCGATACCCCAATCGCCACCGCCCGCCGCGAGCGCCGCATCGGTGAAGGGTGCGAAATGCGCACGAAAGAAAGCGCCGGGTCCGAGATGCAGAATGCCGGCCTTCAGCTGGCTTCGATCATAGGCCGGAAGCCTGGCCGCCGGCGCGAGACCGGTCAGGTTTTGCAGTCGCTCCGTCACAGCTTGTACGCCTTCTTCGCATTGTCATAGGAAAGGTCCCGGGCGACGATTTCGGCATCCGCCTTTGAAATCCGGTGCTCGGCTGCAAGCTGCGCCAGGAAGCGGCAGACCTCACGGCGCCAGACATCGTGGCGGGCGGGGATCGAGAGCAGCGCGCGCGTATCGTCGTTGAAGCCTGCGAGATTGACGAAGCCCGCGGTCTCGACCACCTGGTCGAGATAGCGACGGATGCCGTTCGGGCTGTCGTGGAACCACCAGGGCGGCCCGATCATCAGGCATTCCCAGTGCCCAGCCATCGGCGCCAGTTCGCGGGCATAGGTCGTCTCGTCGAGGGTGAAGAGCAGGACCTTTAGACCGGGCGCGTGGCCATATTTCGAAAGCAGCGCGTTCAGCCCGCCGACCCAATCCGTGCGGGTGGGAATATCCGCGCCCATGTTCGGTCCGCGCGTCTGGAAAAGGGTGCTGTCGGTGTTGCGGCGCGAACCGGCATGGATCTGCATCACCATGCCGTCTTCGGCCGAAAGCCCGGCCATTTCCGTCATCATCAGGCCACGGAAGAGTTCGGCCTCGGCTGCTGTAAGCGGTCCCTTCAGAGCCTTGTCGAGCAGCGCCTGCTTGTCGGCAAGCGGAAGATCGGCTGTAAACGCCGTCGGCACGCCGTGGTCCGTCGCCGTTGCGCCGAACTGGCGGAAGAAGGCGCGGCGCTTGCGGTGTGCGTCGATCATGCCGTCCCAGCGTGTAACATCGCTGCCGGTGATTTCGCCGAACTTGATCAGGTTGTCGCGGAAGCCGGCGGCGTCAGGATCGGTGACGCTATCAGGCCGGTAGGTCGTGCGGACCTTGCCGATCCAGCCGTCCTTCTGCATCTTCTGGTGATGAACGAGTGGGTCGAGCGCACCTTCCGTGGTCGCGATCGTTTCGATACCGAAACGGCTGTGCAGGGCACGCGGGCGGAATTCGGGTTTGGCCAGCTGCTCGTTGATGTGGTCGTAGCGCCTGTCGGCATTATCTGGCGTCAGCGGTTCCGTGCAGCCGAGCACAGCGGACATTGCATGATCGACCCACAGGCTCGACGGCGTACCCCGGAAAAGGTGATACCGCGCAGCGAAAGCGCGCCAGATCGTGCGACCCTGAGCGACCGGCTTGCCATCAAGGCGCGGCACGCCGAGCTCGTCGAGCTTGGAGCCTGTGCTGTGCAGCATGCGGAAGAGATAGTGATCGGGAATGACAAGCAGCGAAGCCGCGTCCTCGAACGGCTTATCGTCGGCGAACCAGGCCGGTTCAGTGTGCCCATGCGGGCTGACGATCGGAAGATTGCGGACCGTCTCGTAGAGGTCGCGCGCGATGGTTCGTGTTGCCGGATCGGCCGGAAAGAGCCGGTCCGGATGAAGAAAGCCGTTCCCTACATCCATCAGATATCCTCCCTGATAGCGTAGGGCCTACCTCACCAACGAGGGGACGACAAGCCCTATTAGTAACTAAACGGTTCACTTTCGGAATCGTTTTTCGCGAGCCTCGAAAGAATTGACCTGAAGGCCTGTTTCGGCTTTGAAAGGCCACTTATTGCCGGGAGAGAAATCGATGGCCGAAGAGACAAGCCGCATCACCAAGCTCGAGGAGACGGTTGCGCATCAGGCAAAGACGATCGACGAGCTTTCCGATCAACTTGCGGAACAATGGAAGGTTGTCGAGCAGATGCGCGCGAAACTCGACCGCCTGACGGAGCGTTTTCTGTCGCTGGAGGAGCAATCGCTGGAAGCGCCGACGATAACAAAGCCGCCGCATTATTGAGGCGGAAATAAAAAGGGCGCCCGGGGCGCCCTTTGTTTGGTTCAGAGATTGCCGATGCAGAGATACTTCATTTCGAGGTAGTCGTCTGCGCCATGGCGCGAGCCCTCACGGCCAAGGCCGGATTGCTTGATGCCGCCGAACGGTGCCGTCTCGGTGGACATCAGCCCGGTATTGATGCCGACCATGCCGTATTCCAGCGCCTCGGCAACCTTCCAGACCTTCTTCAGATCGCCCGCGAAGAAATAGGCAGCAAGGCCGAATTCCGTGTCGTTCGCCTGGGCGATGACTTCCTCGACAGTATCGAAGCGGAAGAGCGGCGCAACGGGACCGAAGGTTTCCTCCCTGGCGACCTTCATGCCCTTGGCGACGCCGGTCAGAACGGTCGGCGTGAAGAAGGTGCCCGCACCTTCGATGCGCTTGCCGCCGGTCAGCACCTTGGCGCCCTTGGAAAGCGCGTCGCTGACGTGATCCTCGACCTTGGCAAGGCCCTGCTCGTCAATCAACGGGCCGATCGCGACGCCGGCCGTGAAACCGTCGCCGACCGACATCGCGTCCACCTTCGCGGCCAGCTTGGCCGCGAATGCGTCGTAGATGCCGGACTGCACGTAGAGCCGGTTGGCGCAGACGCAGGTCTGACCCGCATTGCGGTATTTCGAGGCGATCGCACCTTCGACGGCGGCATCGAGATCGGCATCGTCGAAGACGATGAACGGCGCGTTGCCGCCAAGCTCGAGGCTCACCTTCTTGATCTGGTCAGCGCACTGGCGCATCAGGATGCGGCCGACTTCCGTCGAACCGGTGAAGCTGATCTTGCGGACCTTATCGTTGCCGCAGAGCTCCTTGCCGATCGCCGGGCCGTCTTCGCCTACGATGACATTGAAGACGCCGGCCGGAACGCCGGCCTGCTCGGCAAGAACCGCGAGCGCAATCGCCGAAAGCGGCGTCTGCTCGGCGGGCTTGGAAACGACGGTGCAGCCGACGGCAAGTGCAGGAGCGATCTTGCGGGTGATCATCGCGGCCGGGAAGTTCCAGGGCGTGATCGTGCCGACGACGCCGACGGGCTGCTTGATGACAATCATGCGCTTGTCGTTCGACGGCGCAGGAATCGTTTCGCCGTAGATGCGCTTGGCTTCCTCGGCATACCATTCGATGTAGGCAGCGGCGTAGAGGATTTCGCCGCGGGCTTCCGGAAATGGCTTGCCCATCTCGGCCGTCAGGATCGCGGCCAGCTCGTCGGCATTGGCAACCATCAGATCGAACCACTTCCGCAGGATTGCGCTGCGTTCCTTTGCAGGACGTGCTGCCCAGGCGGGCTGGGCGGCGTAAGCGGCGTCGATCGCCACGCGCGTTTCGGCTGCGCCCATATCCGGTAGCGAAGCGAGGACTTCGCCGGTCGCCGGGTTCAGAACATCGAAGGTTTTCGTGGCTCCGCCTTTCGTCCACTCGCCATTGATGTAGCCGGTGTCGCGGAGGAATGGTGAGGAAAAGGGAACGTGCTTGGTCAGTGCAGTCGTGAATGCCATGTCATTTACTCCGAAGGGCGGTTACTTGCCCGCACTTGCTTCAAGGATTGAGGCTTCGAGGATATCGAGCGCTTCGCCGAAGATATCGTCCTGAATGGTAATCGGGGCAAGGAAGCGGATGACGTTTCCGTGCACGCCGCAGGTCAAAAGAATGAGACCTTTCTCCAGCGCGATCAGGCGAACCTTGTTGGCAAACTCGGCGCTTGGCAGCTTGGTGGTCTTGTCATTGAACTCGACGGCGTTCATGAAACCCGGACCGCGGATGTCGGCGATCTCGGCCGCCTTGTCGCGCAGCGATTCCAGCCGCTGCTTCAGGCGGCCGCCGAGCTGATTGGCGCGATTGCAGAGATCCTCGTCCTTGATCACGTCGAGGACGGCATGGGCAGCGGCGATGCCAAGCGGGTTGCCGCCATAGGTGCCGCCGAGGCCGCCCGGTCCCGGGGCATCCATGATTTCCGCCCGGCCGGTGACTGCAGCCAGCGGGAAACCGCCGGCGAGGCTCTTCGCCATGGTTATCAGGTCGGGTGCGACCTCATGATGATCCATCGCAAACATCTTGCCGGTGCGAGCAAAGCCCGTCTGCACCTCGTCAGCAATTAAGAGAATGCCGTGCCGGTCGCAAAGCTCGCGAAGCGCTTTCATGAAGGCCGTTGGAGCCGGATAGAAGCCGCCTTCGCCCTGGACCGGCTCGATGATGATTGCGGCAACGCGCTGCGGATCGACGTCCGCTGCAAACAGCTTGTTCAGCGCCGCGAGCGGTTGTTCGGCGGTGACGCCATGCAGTTCGACAGGGAAGGGCACATGGAAAACGTCGCCTGGCATTGCGCCGAAGCCGACCTTATAGGGCACGACCTTGCCTGTCAGCGCCATGCCCATAAATGTGCGGCCGTGGAAGCCGCCGCCAAAGGCGATGACGGCCGAGCGGCCGGTCGCAGCGCGCGCGATCTTCACGGCGTTTTCGACGGCCTCGGCTCCCGTCGTCACGAAGATCGTCTTCTTGGCGAAGTCCCCGGGCGTCAGCTGGTTCAGGCGTTCTGCGAGATGCACATAGCTTTCGTAGGGCACGACCTGATGGCAGGTGTGGGTGAAGCGATCCAGCTGCTCCTTGACCGCTGCGATCACGCGTGGATGGCGGTGACCCGTATTGAGCACCGCGATGCCGGCAGCGAAATCAATATAGCGCCGCCCCTCCTTGTCCCAGATCTCGGAATTTTCCGCGCGGTCAGCATAGATCTGCGTGGTCATGCCGACGCCGCGGGAAATCGCAGCGTTCTTCCGGTCTGTAAGGGTGATCGCGTTCATCGTTGCGCTCCTGCGCTCAAAGAGGTGAAATTACCTTGCATAAGTTCTGCAAGATATGTACAAAATTCCTACATTTTTCCTGCAAGAAATCAAGCGGCGTTTACTGCTTCAAACATCAAGGTTTTTGATGGATGCTCGCACCGAAAGATTCTGATAGCGAGCATGTTTGAAACCATAGGCAATCAGGGGTTTGATGCTTGATGAACGACAACGGCCCGGTACGCTATAAGGTGGCCGAAGTGGCAAGGCTGGCAGGCGTTTCCGCCTCCACTGTCCGCCTCTGGGAAAGCCAGGGACTGCTCGTTCCGGAACGCTCCGAAACGGGCCACCGGCAATATAGTGCAGACGACGTCGCCCGGCTGAAGCGGATATCGTGGTATCGCCTCGAGCGCGGCCTCAATCCGGCTGCGATCCGTGAGGCGCTGGAAAATGAGGAGCCGTCGGCCGAAGGCGTGGAGAACGGCGCCGTTTCCGATCTCGGCCGCAGGCTGCGCAGGCTTCGCCATGCCGCGGGAAAGACGCTCGAACAGGTCGCCGGCGATATCGGCGTCACGTCTTCCACGCTCTCGACCCTGGAGCGTACCTCTCAGGGCGTCAGCTTCAAGACCCTGCACGACCTCGCAGAATACTACGGCACAACGGTCTCGCGCCTTTCGGGTGAGGAGAGCGAACAGGGTGCTGAGATTGTCCGTTCCGGCGAATGGCGCACCTGGCCGCAGACCACGCCGGGCGTGACGGTGCAGCTGCTGGCCGAAGGCCGAAGGATGATGGATTGCCACCGGTTTGTGCTGGCACCGGGTGCCGCCAGCGAAGGCGCCTACAGGCACGAAGGAGAGGAGTTCATGCATGTCCTTTCCGGCCGCCTCGAACTCGTTCTCGATTCCGACCAGTTCTTCGATCTCGGTCCCGGCGACTCGCTCTATTTCGAGAGCCGCCGCTATCACTCCTGGCGCAATCGCCACGATGGCGAAACAGTGCTTCTGTGGATCAACACTCCGCCGACATTCTGACGCCGGCAGGGCCGAAAACCGGGTATCGCGCCGCCTGCCTTTGCGCTATAGCGCCACAAGAGACATTGAAACGATAGAGATACTCATGGCCGCCACCATCCGATACCACGAAGGCGATATTTCTGCGGAGGATGCCGCCCGCTACACCGGCGCAATCGCGATCGATACCGAGACGCTTGGCCTTGTGCCCCGCCGCGATCGGCTCTGCGTCGTGCAGCTCTCGTCGGGCGACGGCACGGCCGATGTCATCCGTATCGCCGCCGGCCAGAAGGAAGCACCAAACCTCGTCGCCTTGCTTGCCGATCCAACCCGCCAGAAGATCTTCCACTACGGCCGTTTCGATATCGCCGTGCTCTTCCACACCTTCGGCGTGACGACGGCGCCGGTCTTCTGCACCAAGATCGCCTCCCGTCTGTCACGCACCTATACGGACCGCCACGGTCTGAAGGACAATCTGAAGGAGATGCTCGACGTCGACGTCTCCAAGGCGCAGCAGTCCTCTGATTGGGCAGCGGCAACGCTTTCGCCGGCACAGCTCGAATATGCCGCCTCCGATGTGCTCTACCTGCACGCCCTGCGCGACAAGCTGACCGAGCGGCTGATCCGCGACGGCCGCATCGATCATGCAAACGCCTGCTTCGAATTCCTACCGACTCGCGCGAAGCTCGACCTGCTCGGCTGGGAAGAAGCGGATATCTTCGCCCACAGCTGACCTCTTCAGAACCAAAGACTTTCCTGCAGCGGCCGGACGGGACATCCCTCCGGCCGTTAGCATTTCATTAATGGCCCTTCGATAGGATTTTCATCAATCTTTATGCATTCGGCGGCGCCATGATGCGTCATGCGGACCCGGAGGTTTGCAGACGAATGCGAGGGGCCGGATGAGCGCGGCCCTCTTGTGATCTGCTTCCATCGTCACTTTGCGAAAGAAGGAGCATGCCATGCTGACTCCGGTTCGTGCAGCGTCAAATGTAAGCTTTTCCTCCAACGGTCAGACAGCCGCGCTCGCGACAAGCGGTTTGGAGCGATCAGTCGTCGTGCCGGTCCAGGCTGTCGAGGCCTCCAACCTGAATTCGGCAATTGCCGGCAAGCTCAATCTGCTGCTGATTGCCGCCAAGCAACAAATGTTCGAGGCCCTTCTCGAGGCGATTGAGGCTGCCTCGCGCGCCCTGCCGCTGCCGCGCGAGAGTGACGAAACGGATCTGGTCTTTGCCTCGCGTCTCGCGGATGCGATCCAGAAGTTGCCGCCTGCGAAAATCAACGAGATCGAACGCCAGCTGGCTGCGCAGGGCCAGAACCTGTCGCTGCGCCTCATTGCTGAGGCGTTGAAAAATCCGGCAGGACCGGAAGCTGCTCGCATCATCGCCTATCTGGAAACCCTCCCATACAAAGACCGCGATCTCGCCGCGCGTGCTGTCGTATACTCCTATCGCCAGAACGATGCTTCGCCGCTTCCCGGTGAGCAGCGCCCGAAAATACGTCTCCAAGGGGAAAGCCCGCCCGCCGCTTCATCGAGGGGGCAGTCGGTGACGGCCGCGACCTCGTATCCGGCCGGGCTCAGTCCGGTACGGCAGTCTGCCCAACTGGAGAAACAACCCGTCGAAAACATCGATGCCGTCCTCGATGAGCCCGATACTGCGGAGAGTACAGAGGTCAGACCACAGATCGAGGAAAAATCGCTGCCGGAAGAGCCGAAGGCAATTGTCGGAGAAAGGCTGGAGGCCGCCGGCGAAGAGCCTGTCACGGCGGAGAGCCCAATGGCGGACGAGTTGCCAATCGACGATCTCAAAGAGCAGCCCGTACCGGACGAGCCGGCCACGACCGTTCGAGAAGCGCAGGCAGGACCGCTTGGGTCGAAGGAATTTGCGAAACCCGATTCCGTCATTCCGAAAGCCTGGAGCGGCATACTCGCATCAATGACGGAGAAGGTCTCAGAACTGGTCGTTGCTATCATCGGAGAGCACAACGCCAGCGTTCTCTCGGAAGATCTCGCGACTGAGCACGCACCTACCGCCCTTGCGCTCGAAGAGGCCGCTGCGAAGGAGATGTCCGCTTTGCCGGCTGAAGCCGCTCAAGCGAGAGATGCGCAGCAGGTGGAAGCGGTTGTACGCCCCGCCGGCGCCGACGCTGCCACTCTGGCGCGCGAGCCGAAGGAGGTCGCGGCGCAGCCTGCGCTTGCGCCAGCCGAGCTCACCGAAGCGGCCCAGAAGGCCGGTCTCGTAAAACCCGCCGAGGGCTTCGCCTACGCGCAGCACCCTTACCACTTCGCCAAGCATTCAAGCGAACGCAAGGACGGCGAAATGCATCGCCGGGATCATGAAGGAAGCGGTTCTCAGAACCAGCACGCGCCGTCAGGCGAGCAGCACCAGGATGCCGAAGCAGACGAAGCTGGCCCTGAGGGCGTCTTACCGGACTTGCCTGAGCTGGAGGCTGCGCCGGCAGCGGGCACCGTCGCCGATCCAATTTACGCGCTCTACCAGCGCATGGCTGGCTGGGAATAATCGAAAAGCATTCGATCAAATAAAGAACCCGCCGGATCGCTCCGGCGGGTTCTTTGTCTCAAAGGCTAGAGCGATTACTCGCCGCGGTTCTTCAGAGCCGCGCCGAGGATGTCGCCGAGCGAAGCGCCGCTGTCGGACGAACCGAACTGAGCAACGGCTTCCTTCTCTTCTGCGATTTCCAGCGCCTTGATGGACAGCATGATCTTGCGGTCCTTCTTGGAGAAGTTGGTGACGCGGGCGTCAACAACCTGGCCGACCGAGAAGCGTTCCGGACGCTGCTCGTCGCGATCGCGCGAGAGGTCTGCACGGCGGATGAACGAGGTGATGTCTTCGTGCTCGACGAGCTTCACTTCGATGCCGCCATCGTTGACTGCGATGACTTCGCAGGAAACGACTGCATTCTTGCGCAGGTCGCCGGAAGCAGCTGCTTCGCCGACAGCGTCCTTGCCGAGCTGCTTGATGCCGAGCGAGATGCGCTCCTTTTCGACGTCAACATCGAGAACGACAGCCTTGACGACGTCACCCTTGTTGAACTCTTCGATGACCTGTTCGCCCGGACGGTTCCAGTCGAGGTCGGAGAGGTGCACCATGCCGTCAACGTCGCCGTCGAGACCGATGAACAGGCCGAATTCGGTCTTGTTCTTGACTTCGCCTTCGACTTCAGTGCCGGCCGGATGGTTGCGGGCGAATGCTGCCCACGGATTTTCCAGCGTCTGCTTCAGGCCGAGCGAAATGCGGCGCTTGGACGGATCGACTTCGAGAACGACGACTTCGACTTCCTGGCTCGTGGACAGGATCTTGCCGGGATGTACGTTCTTCTTGGTCCAGGACATTTCCGAGATGTGGATCAGGCCTTCGATGCCCGGCTCCAGCTCGACGAACGCACCGTAGTCGGTGATGTTCGTGACGGTACCGGAGATCTTCTTGCCTTCCGGATACTTGGCCTGGATGCCATCCCACGGATCCGACTCGAGCTGCTTCATGCCGAGCGAGATGCGGTGGGTTTCCTGGTTGATGCGGATGATCTGAACCTTGACCTGCTGGCCGATGTTCAGGATCTCAGACGGATGGTTCACACGGCGCCATGCCATGTCGGTGACGTGCAGCAGGCCGTCGATGCCGCCGAGATCAACGAACGCACCGTAGTCGGTGATGTTCTTGACGACGCCGTCAACAACCTGGCCTTCTTCGAGGTTCTGAACGATTTCAGAACGCTGCTCGGCACGGGATTCTTCCAGAACCGTACGGCGCGAAACCACGATGTTGCCGCGGCGCTTGTCCATCTTGAGGATTTCGAAGGGCTGCGGGTTGTGCATCAGCGGGGATACGTCGCGGATCGGACGGATGTCGACCTGAGAACGCGGCAGGAAGGCGATCGCACCGTCGAGATCGACCGTGAAGCCGCCCTTGACCTGGTTGAAGATCACGCCTTCGACGCGCTCGCCAGCTTCGAACTTGGCTTCGAGCTTGATCCAGCTTTCTTCGCGGCGAGCCTTCTCGCGCGACAGAACAGCTTCGCCAAGTGCGTTTTCGATGCGCTCGACGTAAACTTCGACTTCGTCGCCGACCTTCAGCGAACCGTCCTTGGCACGTGCGCCGAATTCCTTGAGCGCGATGCGGCCTTCGACCTTCAGGCCGACGTCAACAACGGCGACATCCTTTTCGATGCCGGTGACGATGCCCTTGGTGACATAGCCTTCAGCCAGATCGTTCTTGGCAAAGGACTCTTCGAGAAGGGCCGCGAAATCCTCGCGAGAGGGAGTAGCTACTGACATAAAATCTCCTGCGTGGCCTTCGATAGCTGCAAGGCCCACGTATGCGCCGGTTGGTTCGTGTTGAACGGGCCTGAACCCAGTCCGCCTCCCTGTCAGGAAGCAATCCGGCGCTTGGACGGAATTTCAGGCTTTTCAGAAGCGCCCCGCAAAGGCGGGAAAGCACTCGAATTCAGTTGTTTCGGCTCAAGGCCGCATCGATGATCGACTTTGCGGCTTGAAACGCGGCCTCTATACTCATTTCCGACGTATCAAGCAAGTGCGCGTCATCAGCTGGTTTCAAGGGGCTGTCGGCCCGTCCCATGTCGCGTTCGTCGCGTCGCTTCACATCCTCGAAAATCGCGTCGAAATCGGCAGTTCCTCCCTTGCCGATGATCTCGTCATAGCGGCGCTTTGCGCGCACCTCCGGAGAGGCCGTCACATAGAGCTTTACGGGTGCACCGGGGCAGACGACGGTGCCGATATCGCGCCCGTCGAGCACCGTGCCCGGCGCCCTTTCCGAAAACCGCCGCTGCGCCTCGACCAGCGCCCGGCGCACGGCCGGCATGACGGCAATCTTCGAGGCGGCTTCGCCGATCTCGTGGCTCGAAAGTATATCACGATTGAGCCCGCTGAGTTCAATCTTGTGGGCCATCTTTTCCGCGACCTGCTCGTCATCGAGCGCCAGCCCCGCATCGAGCAAGGCCTTTGCCGTAGCGCGATAGGTCAGCCCCGTATCCAGATGGTGGAACCGGTATTCATCGGCGATCCGGCGCGATAGCGTGCCCTTGCCTGCTGCTGCCGGCCCGTCGATGGCGATCGTAAATGTCTTGCTCAATGATTACCTTCCAGCCCGCCGTAGCGCTTTACCAGATCCACCATCTCCGCCTGGCCTTCCACCTCGTTCAAACCGGATGCCACCCCTTCGCGGTCTGCGACTGGCCGGTTCTGGCTGACCTTCCATTTGCCCTCGATCGCCGCGATCTCGATCTCGACGCCGATGATGCCTTTCAGCTGCGCCCGGACAAAATCCTCCGGCGCATCGTGGACGGCCCATGGTTCTTCGCGATTGCCTTCCTGCTGGCCGGTGATGGCGTTGATCTGCCGCAGCAGCCACTCGGCATTGTCGATAACTCGTGCTGGACCGCGCACCTGCACAATTGCGTAGTTCCACGTCGGCACGACTTTGCCGGTTTCCTGTTTGGTCCGGTACCAGGAAGGCGTCACGTAGGAATTTGCGCCCTGGAAAACGGCAAGCACCGGCGCACCGTCCTGAATATCACGCCACTGCCCATTCGCTTTGGCAAGGTGCAGCCGCAGCGTACCCTTCTCGGATGCATTCGCATCAAGGTGGAAAGGCACCGGATTGGCCATCAACCCCGAACCTCCTGCCGTGATCAGCAAACCGAGTGGATGGGCCTGGATCAGTTCATGCTGGACGCCAAGATCGTCTTCGCGAAAATGCGGCGGCTGGTACATGACTTTACTCCTGCTCGATCTTCGCGCCGAGACCTGCCATCAGGTCCATGAATTCCGGAAAACTGGTGGCGATCATCGTTGCGTCGTCAACGGTCACAGCATGCTCCGAAGCAAGCCCCATGACCAGGAAGCTCATGGCGATACGGTGATCGAGATGAGTCTTTACCCGGCCGCCGGATGCGTTGCCGAGCGCCTTGCCACCGGGCTTGCCGCGCACGACAAGGAAGTCCCGGCCTTCGTCGCAGTCAGCGCCATTCAGTTTCAGTCCGTCGGCGACGGCCGAAAGACGGTCGGATTCCTTGACGCGCAGCTCGTCCAGCCCCTTCATGACCGTCGCACCTTCTGCAAAGCAGGCGGCAACGGCGAGGACCGGATATTCGTCGATCATGGACGGAGCACGCTCTTCCGGCACGGTAACACCCTTGAGTTCGGAGGCGCGGACGCGCAGATCGGCGACGTCCTCGCCACCTGCAAGCCGCGCATTCAGCACTTCGATATTGGCGCCCATTTCCCGCAACGTCAGGATCAGCCCGGTGCGTGTCGGGTTCATCAGCACATTGAGAATGGTAATGTCGGAGCCTGGGACAATCAGTGCCGCCACGAGCGGGAAGGCTGTCGAGGACGGATCGCCCGGCACGTCGATGACCTGGCCCGTCAGTTTTCCGCGGCCTTCGAGCCGGATCGTTCGAACGCCTGCATGGTCGGTCTCGACGGAAAGCTCGGCGCCGAAGCGCTGCAGCATTTTCTCCGTGTGATCGCGCGTCATCACCGGTTCGATGACGGTCGTGATGCCTGGCGTATTGAGACCGGCGAGCAGCACGGCCGACTTCACCTGCGCGGATGCCATCGGCACGCGGTAAATTAATGGGCTTGGCGTTCCCGGCCCGTGCAGCGTCACCGGCAGCTTGTCGCCACCGGTGGATTTCACCTGCACGCCCATTTCACGCAGCGGATCGAGCACACGGCCCATCGGCCGCTCGGAAAGCGAAGCGTCGCCGATGAAGGTGCTTTCGAAATCATAGACGCCGACGAGGCCCATCGTCAGGCGGCAGCCGGTCCCGGCATTGCCGAAATCGAGCGGCGTCTCCGGAGCAAGCAGTGCCCCGTTGCCGGCACCGCGGATGATCCATTCATCGCCATCTTTGCGAACTGTGGCGCCCATCGCCTGCATCGCCCTGCCGGTATGGATGACGTCTTCACCTTCCAGAAGGCCGGTGATGCGCGTCTTGCCGGACGCAAGGCCTCCAAGCATGAAGGCGCGGTGCGAAATCGACTTGTCGCCCGGAATGCGGACCGTGCCCCTCAGGGCGGCGGATTTTCTCGCGGTGGCGGGTTTCGGCGCGGATCCATGCGACACGGAAAAATCCCTTGCAGAAGCGGCACAAATTCCCGCAAAATGCCTGGCCCTGCGTCAGTTCCCGGCTGGTTTTACGGCTTTGCCGGCTGGTTAACACAAAGTCGAAAGCCGGTCATCCTCCGGGCTTTGAAAAAGGCGGGCGCTGCTGCCATAAAGTTTGGCTTTGACATGGGGAGCATCAGCGATTATGGGGACCGGCTTATAAATTCCGATAGAAACGCCGGTTTGAACGGCATTTGCCGAATTTTGATTCGGCTATCTCACGAGGCTTATAGTGGCGAAAGCGGAACTTGGAACCAAGCGTACCGATCCGGAAACCGGCAAGAAGTTCTACGACTTGAACCGGGACCCGATCGTTTCTCCTTATACCGGCAAGTCCTACCCGTTGTCCTTCTTCCAGGAAACCTCGGCGGCTGCGGCTGCAGAGGCGACCGAAGAAGACGACGTGCAGGAAGTCGATACCGAGAACACAGAAGTCGAACTCGTATCGCTCGAGGATGCCGATGAAGGTGCAGCCGGCGACGATATCCCGGATATGGGCGACGACGACGTCGAAATCGAAGGCGATGACGACGACACCTTCCTCGAAGCCGAGGAAGACGAAGACGACGACATGAGCGACATCATCGGCGTCACCGGCGACGAAGACGAAGTCTGATCGAACGAACGTCGGCCCGGATGATAAAAAATCTCCGGGCCGGTTTTTTAGGCTTGCTATCTGCGAAAACCGCAAGTAAGAAGCCGCCACTCCGCCGGGCAACGCCGGGGAGTATCCCAGGACCGGCAAATACCGGACCACCCTGATGGGGCTATAGCTCAGCTGGGAGAGCGCTTGCATGGCATGCAAGAGGTCAGCGGTTCGATCCCGCTTAGCTCCACCAAGTTCTCCCCATTTATATGATTTCCGGTAGGTTTCGTAGAGCAACGACATGCTCTTTCTGGACCTACATTTTGGAGTTGGCGGCAGAGGTGTCGGGTGAACTCTTGAAATGCCATTTCCTCTTGATTCGCCTTATGATTGCTCCCCTAGTTACATGTTAACCCAGCTCTAAAAGTGAGTCTGAAATCTGTCTATGCGTACGCGACAGATATGAGGCGGATAAGGCAAAATCGAATGCAATTCGAGTACACTGAGCCTCAAACCGAAGCCGAGATATTATTTGGCGGCTTCTTCCATATCAACTTGATCGGTAGGATCGAGGAAGGTGACGATACGAAATTCGAGAAGTTTGTTGAGCGTTCCGCGCCGCCGCCTCGAACGAATGTCTACATTAACTCGACCGGCGGGCACGTAGAGGCCGCGATCAGGATCGGCAGGCTGATCCGTGATGCTTGGTTTTCTACGCTGGTTGGGTCTTACGTACTTGATAGCCAAAGCGCCGACGAGCTGATTATCCCTCGCAGGTTCATTCCTGGCAAATGTCTGAGTGCTGCCACTTTGATTTTTCTCGGTGGGCGACTTCGTCATTTCGACACCGGGTCGGAGTTCGGTGTCCATCAATTCTTCTTTAAAAACCCCACGCTTCACACTATCGACAAGTCGCAGAGACTATCCGCGGCAATCGCCCGATACATTGAGGACATGGGCATCCCGGCGGCCTTTCTGGAGCAGTCTGCTCTGACGCCAGGACACGACCTCTCGCTGCTCGCCGAAGAGCAGCTACGTGATTTGAGGGTGATTACGGGTGGAGAGACCGAAGCTAAGTGGGGCGTAGAAGTACATCAGGGCGTAATGTGGGTCAGAGGAGAACGAGACTCCCTATACGGGCATGGAAAGGTGATTCTCTGCTACTCCAATTCCGATAGGTTTGCATTCGTCGCGATGGTAGAAGCGATGGGTCGAGAGCACGAGCTTCTGAATTTCGGGCTGATCGAAATTGTCGTCAACGGTGAAGGAATTCGAATTGACATCTCAGGCATCTACATAATGTTCATGGCTAAGCTCTCAGACGACGAGGCACGGATGCTTGCCTATGCAGAGAGTTTCGGAATTCACGTTCGAGCTAGCTCTGAGGCTGGAATTTTCCTTGGAATTGCTGCCATTTCCACGGATGGTGGTCAAGAAAAGCTTAATGGACTTTTTAGTCTGGCTGCCAGGTAGCTAACCGGCTTTGACGCGATCTAACCGGACTCGATTAAATCGGGTCCCTCTACCGTCGGAGGGGATCGTTGATCCCCGACTACAGCCTTGCCATCCACCCGGCTTCGGCATAGCTCTGCCCCGAACCACGAATCCGGATATTTGATGCCCCACAAGGTTTCCCTTTCGCGCCTGAAGCTGACCGACTTCCGCAATTATGCGACGGCGTCGCTGGCGCTCGACGGGCGGCATGTGGTGCTGACGGGGGATAATGGTGCCGGCAAGACCAATCTGATGGAGGCGGTCTCTTTCCTCTCGCCCGGACGGGGCCTGCGCCGCGCCACCTATTCCGATGTCACCCGCGTCGGCGCTCCG
Organism: Rhizobium sp. SVR5-2C; assembly: GCF_056755115.1. Classification (NCBI taxonomy): domain Bacteria; kingdom Pseudomonadati; phylum Pseudomonadota; class Alphaproteobacteria; order Hyphomicrobiales; family Rhizobiaceae; genus Rhizobium; species Rhizobium sp. SVR5-2C. The sequence continues at coordinate 39,524 of NZ_JBNDHT010000047.1, forward strand.
GCGGGGTTTTCGATCTTCGCCGAACTCGAGGGCATGGAGGGCCACGTCGAAATCGGGACCGGCGCCGATACCAGCGACGAGAACACCGGCCGCAGGCTGCGCATCAACGGCACGCCGGCAAAGACGGCCGACGAGCTGACGGACCATCTGCGTGTTCTCTGGCTGACGCCTGCCATGGATGGGCTTTTCACCGGTGGTTCTTCCGATCGCCGCCGCTTTCTCGACCGCCTGGTGCTATCGCTCGATCCGGCCCATGGCCGCCGCGCCAGCGATTTCGAGCGGGCGATGCGCAGCCGCAACAAGCTGCTGGACGAGGGCCGGTTCGATCCCTCCTGGCTGTCAGGCATCGAAGAGCAGATGGCAAGTCTCGGCATCGCCATGGCGCTGGCACGCCAGGAAATGCTCGGCCTGCTTGCCCGTCTCATTGAGGAAACGCGCGAAACCTCGCCTTTCCCCTCCGCCTCGCTCGAGCTCTCCGGGTTCATGGACGGCCAGCTCACGCGTCCTTCCGTCGATCTCGAAGACGAATATGCCGCAATGCTTGCCGAAAGCCGCTATCGCGACGCGGCTGCCGGTCGCACGCTCGATGGTCCGCACCGGGCCGATCTGCTCGTCCGCCACCGCGAGAAGCAGATGGAGGCGGAGCGCTGCTCGACCGGCGAGCAGAAGGCGCTGCTTGTCGGCCTGATCCTCGCCCATGCCAGGCTCGTTGCCAATCTCACAGGTCACGCACCGATCCTGCTTCTCGACGAAATCGCCGCGCATCTCGACGAGGGCCGGCGTGCCGCCCTCTTCGATCTCATCGATGCGCTTGGCGGCCAGGCCTTCATGACCGGAACCGATCGGTCGATGTTTGCCGTCCTCGGCGCGCGCGCGCAGTTTTTTACCGTGGCCGATGGCCGCGTCTTCGAATGACGGATGCGGCTTTCCCCACGCCTTCCGGCCATGCTAGCATCACCCGCATGGAACCTTTGAGCCCCGAAGAAATCGCAAGATATCAGCGTCATATCCTCCTGCCGGAGATCGGCGGGGCGGGCCAGCAAAAGCTGAAGGCAGCCCGTGTTCTGGTGATTGGAGCGGGCGGTCTCGGGGCGCCGGTCTTGCAGTATCTGGCAGCCGCGGGGGTCGGCACGCTCGGCATCGCCGACGACGATCGCGTATCGCTTTCCAATCTGCAGCGGCAGGTTATTCATGATTCCGGCACCATCGGCGAACTGAAGACGGAGAGCGCGGCCTTGGCCATCGCCCGGCTGAACCCGCATGTGAATGTCATCCGCTTCGCGGAGCGCTTTTCGACGGAGTGGGCCTTCCGCCATCTTTCCGGCTTTGATCTGTTGATCGACGGATCGGACAATTTCGAGACGCGCTACACGGCGGCCGATGCTGCCGAAAAAGCGGAAATCCCATTGGTGAGCGGCGCCGTCGGCCGTTTCGACGGTTCGCTGACGGTGCTGAAGCCCTACGAACGAAGCGAGGACGGGACGCTCAATCCCACCTACCGCGACCTCTTTCCGGAAATGCCGCCGGAGGGCCTCATTCCCGCCTGCGCCGAAACCGGCATCATCGGCGCTCTCACGGGGGTCATCGGCACGCTGATGGCGATGGAGGCGATCAAGCTTGTGACCGGCACCGGCGAGCCGCTGGTCGGCCGCCTGCTGCTCTACGATGCGCTTGCCGCCCGTTTCGATACTGTCCGCTACAAGCGACGCCGCCCAAGATAGAACCAGCCGCATGAAGATCATCCGGATCGATGCGAGTTTCGGCCGCTGGGGCGAGCTGCTGCAGCTGATCCTCTCGTCTTTCGCCTATATGAACGACCGCATCGATCCGCCGTCTTCCGCGCTCGGTCTGACGCCGCAATCGCTGGCCGAAAAGGCTGCCAACGAAATCGGCTATCTGGCGCTGGAAGGGGAAGATCTGCTTGGCTGCATGTTCCTGAAACAGGAGCCGGAATGCCTCTACATCGGCAAACTCGCCGTTGCCCCGGAGGCTCAGGGCGGGGGTGTCGGAAGGCAGCTGCTTCAAATCGCCGAAAGTGTTGCGAAAGAGCGTGGACTGCCTGCCATGCGGCTCGATACGCGCATCGAATTGACCGAAAACCACGCAGTGTTCGCTGGCTGGGGTTTTGCCAGGACGGCCGAGAAATCCCATCCAGGCTTCGACCGCGTTACCTATATCGAAATGCGCAAGGCTCTAACGGCCGGGTAGCACGCGATTCGGCGGCCGATGGCCGTCGATGAAGGTCCGGATATTGATGATCACCTTGTCGCCCATGTCGATCCGGCCTTCGATCGTCGCCGAACTCATGTGCGGGAGCAGCACCACCTTGCCCTCGTTCGCAAGCTTGACGAGCTTCGGATTGACCGCAGGTTCGTTCTCGAAAACGTCGAGTCCCGCGCCGGCGATCAGTCCCTCCCTCAGGCACTTGATCAGGGCGGCTTCATCCACGACGTCGCCGCGCGCCGTGTTGACGATGTAGGCGGTCGGCTGCAGCAGCGCGAGGCGGCGCGCGGAAATCAGATGGAACGTCGCCGGCGTCGAGGGGCAATTGATGGAAACGATATCGACGCGCGCCAGCATCTGGTCGAGGCTTTCCCAATAGGTCGCCTCCAGCTCCTCCTCGGTTGCCGGATTCACGCGCTTGCGGTTGTGATAGTGGATCGACAGGCCGAAAGCTTTGGCGCGGCGCGCCACTGCCGTGCCTATCCTGCCCATGCCGACAATGCCGATTCGCTTGCCGTGGATACGCCGACCGAGCATCCAGGTGGGTGACCACCCGGCCCATTCGCCCGGTTTGTCGGTAAGAACCCGCGCACCTTCACCGAGACGCCGCGGCACCGCGAGGATGAGCGCCATGGTCATGTCGGCTGTATCTTCGGTCAGCACGTTCGGCGTATTGGTAACCGTGATGCCCCTTCGGGCCGCGGCCTCGACATCGATATGGTCCGTACCGTTCGAAAAGCTTGCGATAAGCTTCATCTGTGGTCCGGCTTGCTCGATGAGGGCCGCATCGATGCGATCCGTCACGGTTGGCACCAGAACGTCGGCGGTCCTGACAGCCTCGATGAGCTGCGGAACCGAACGCGGCGAATCGTCGATGTTGAGCTCGGCGTCGAAGAGTTCCCGCATCCGGGTCTCCACCGCATCGGGCAGTTTCCGGGTGATATAGACCTTCGGTTTTTTCTTCGATGTCATCGCGGCCGGCCACGTTTGTTCAGAGGTCTTTAACCAAGACGGGGATATTTTTGGTCTCGGGCAATTTCTATCAGACCCGTACGCGAAGACAAATAAAAGTCGCGTATGGCGCTAGACGAATGTCGAAGTCCGGCGGTGAGCAGGCTGGACCTGCTCGCGAATTCGATTGAACGGAACTCTCCAATGCGTGGAAACTCTCTGAAGGTCTGCCTCGTTTTTGCGGTTGGTCTGATGCTTGCGGCAGGTACCGTCGAATCTGCCTGGGCCCAAGCGGCAAAGGGCCCGAGCGGTCTGCCGCTTCCGCGTTTCGTCACGCTGAAGTCGAAGCGCGTCAATCTCCGGATCGGCCCCGGCACGGATTACGCCGCCTCCTGGATGTATCTGAAGGCCGGGCTGCCGGTCGAAATCATCCAGGAATACGATAACTGGCGGCGCATCCGCGACGCGGACGGCACGGAAGGCTGGGTGAACCAGTCCCTGCTATCCGGGAAGCGTGCAGCAATCGCCGCTCCGTGGATGAAGGGCAAGGGTAAATCCGTTTACGTCAATGTGCGGCGGGAGCCGCAGGCCTCGGCGACAATCGTCGCCAAGCTGGAGCCGGGCGTGACGATCAATATCGGCGAATGCAACGGCGACTGGTGCCATGCCGATACCGACGGCGTCGAAGGCTGGGTAGCGCAGTCGGAAATCTGGGGCGCCTATCCAGGCGAAGCCTTCAAATAAGCTGCGCTTCACGGGCCGCTTCGGCAAGCGACTTCATGGGACGCGGCCCGATCTGCTGGATGACGATCCCGGCAGCAAGGCAGCCGAGCTTGCCGCAATCTTCCAGCGTCCGCGCCTGCGTGTAGCCGTAAAGGAAACCGGAGGCGAAGAGATCGCCAGCGCCCGTGGTATCGACCACTTCCTCGATCCGGATCGCATCGACGTACCAGCGCTCGTTGCCCTTCAGGATAACGGCGCCGTCTTCGCTCATCGTGACGGCTGCGATCTTGCAATCCTTGGCGATCTTGTTGAGCCCTTCCTCGAAATCCTCGGTCTCGTAGAGCGCGAGCAGTTCCTGGCGGTTGGCGAAAACGATGTCGACCGTGCCGGAGCGCATGAGGTCGAGGAATT
>NZ_JBNDHT010000048.1:0-43579 GCF_056755115.1 Rhizobium sp. SVR5-2C
GTCATCGACGGCGCCAAGCAGTTCATCACGTCAGGCAAAAACGGCCAGATGATCATCGTCTTCGCCGTCACCGATCCCGAGGCCGGCAAGAAGGGCATCACTGCCTTCATCGTGCCGACCGACACGCCCGGCTATGAGGTCATCCGCGTCGAGGAAAAGCTTGGCCTGCATTCCACCGACACTTGCCAGATCGCCTTCAACGGCATGCGCATCCCCGTGGAGCTCAGGCTCGGCGAGGAGGGCGAAGGGTACCGTATCGCGCTCGCAAACCTCGAGGGCGGACGGATTGGCATCGCCGCGCAAGCGGTCGGCATGGCGCGCGCGGCCTTCGAGGCGGCGCGTGACTATGCCCGGGAGAGAATAGCCTTCGGCAAGCCTGTCATCGAACATCAGGCGGTCGCCTTCCGCCTGGCCGACATGGCGACGCAGATCGAGGCAGCACGCAACCTCGTTTTCCATGCGGCCGAGCTGCGTGAAAACGGGCTCCCCTGCCTTTCGGAAGCATCTATGGCGAAGCTCTTCGCCTCCGAAATGGCCGAGCGCGTCTGCTCCGACGCGATCCAGATCCACGGAGGCTACGGCTACATGGCCGACTATCCGGTCGAGCGTATCTACCGGGATGTCCGCATCTGCCAGATTTACGAGGGAACCAGTGACGTGCAGCGCATGGTGATTGCACGCAATCTATAGCAAACACGGGCCGTCCTGTTTCCGGGAGGAGCGGAACGGGGCGGCAAAGGGAGGAACGAGACCATATGACGCAAGCCGCTCAACTGAGCCTGCATGTCCCAGAACCCGCCGTCCGTCCGGGCGGCCAGCCTGATTTTTCAAACGTCAAGATCGCCAAAGCGGGCGCGGTGCCGCGCCCCGAGGTCGATGTCGCGCCCGAGGATATCCGCGATCTCGCCTACTCGATCATTCGCGTCCTCAATCGCGAGGGAGAGGCGGTGGGTCCGTGGGCCGGCATGCTTTCCGACGAGGAACTGCTCACCGGTCTCCGCAACATGATGAAGCTTCGCGCCTTCGACGCCCGCATGCTGATGGCGCAGCGCCAGGGCAAGACGTCCTTCTACATGCAGCATCTCGGCGAAGAGGCCGTGAGCTGCGCCTTTCGAAAGGCGCTTAGCAAGGGGGACATGAACTTTCCGACTTATCGGCAGGCGGGTCTTTTGATCGCCGACGACTATCCGATGGTCGAGATGATGAACCAGATCTACTCCAACGAGGCTGATCCGCTGCACGGCCGGCAATTGCCGATCATGTACTCCTCGAAGGAGCACGGCTTCTTCACCATTTCCGGCAATCTGGCGACGCAATACGTTCAGGCGGTCGGCTGGGCAATGGCCTCCGCCATCAAGAAAGACACACGCATTGCCGCCGCCTGGATCGGCGATGGATCGACCGCTGAATCCGACTTCCATTCGGCGCTCGTCTTCGCCTCCACCTACAAACCGCCGGTCATCCTCAATATCGTCAACAATCAGTGGGCGATCTCGACCTTCCAGGGCATCGCACGCGGCGGTTCTGGAACCTTCGCCGCCCGCGGCCTTGGCTTTGGCATCCCGGCACTCCGCGTCGACGGCAACGACTATCTCGCGGTCTATGCCGTTGCCCAGTGGGCGGTCGAGCGCGCCCGGCGCAATCTCGGTCCGACGCTGATCGAGTATGTCACCTACCGCGTCGGCGCCCATTCGACCTCGGACGATCCGAGCGCCTACCGCCCGAAGACCGAGTCCGAGGCCTGGCCGCTCGGAGATCCTGTGCTTCGGTTGAAGAAGCATCTCATCGTCAGGGGCGCCTGGTCCGAAGAGCGCCATCTCCAGGCGGAGGCCGAGATCATGGACGAGGTGATCGAGGCGCAGAAGCAGGCGGAACATCACGGCACGCTGCATGCGGGCGGCAAGCCCTCCGTGCGCGACATCTTCGAGGGTGTCTACGCCGAGATGCCCCCGCATATTCGCCGCCAGCGGCAGAAGGCCGGGTACTGACATGGCAAGAATGACAATGATCGAAGCCGTGCGCAGCGCCATGGACGTTTCGATGGCACGCGACGACGACGTCGTGGTCTTCGGCGAGGACGTCGGCTATTTCGGCGGCGTGTTCCGCTGCACACAGGGGCTTCAGGCAAAATACGGCAAGACTCGTTGTTTCGACGCGCCAATCAGCGAGTCCGGGATCGTCGGCACCGCAATCGGCATGGCAGCCTACGGGCTGAAGCCCTGCGTCGAGATCCAGTTCGCTGACTACATGTACCCGGCCTACGACCAGATCACGCAGGAGGCGGCCCGCATCCGCTACCGCTCGAACGGCGATTTCACCTGCCCGATCGTGCTGCGCATGCCGACGGGCGGCGGAATCTTCGGCGGGCAGACGCATAGCCAGAGCCCGGAGGCACTGTTTACCCATGTTTGTGGACTGAAGGTCGTGGTGCCCTCCAATCCTTATGACGCCAAGGGCCTGCTCATCTCTTCGATCGAGGATCCGGATCCGGTGATGTTCCTGGAGCCGAAGCGGCTCTACAACGGCCCATTCGATGGCCACCATGAACGCCCGGTCACGCCATGGTCGAAACACGAACTTGGCGACGTTCCCGAGGGGCACTACACGATCCCGATCGGCAAGGCAGAGGTGCGCCGGACCGGATCGGCGGTAACGGTGATCGCATATGGCACCATGGTGCATGTGGCTCTGGCAGCTGCCGAAGATACCGGCATCGATGCCGAGGTGATCGACCTGCGCAGCCTGCTGCCGCTCGACCTCGATACCATCGTCCAGTCCGTGTCGAAGACCGGGCGCTGCGTCGTCGTCCACGAGGCAACGCTCACCTCCGGCTTCGGCGCCGAAGTGACAGCGCTCGTGCAGGAGCATTGCTTCTACCATCTGGAGGCGCCCGTTGTTCGGGTTGCCGGTTGGGACACGCCTTACCCGCATGCGCAGGAATGGGACTATTTCCCCGGGCCCGGCCGCGTCGGACGGGCGCTTACCGAAGTCTTGGAGGCCTGAGCCATGGGCGAATTCGTGATCAAGATGCCTGACGTCGGCGAAGGCGTGGCCGAGGCAGAGCTCGTGGAATGGCACGTCAAGGCCGGCGATCCGGTGCGCGAGGATATGGTGATCGCCGCCGTGATGACCGACAAGGCTACGGTCGAGATCCCCTCGCCAGTGACCGGCACTGTCGTCTGGCTCGGAGCCGAGATCGGCGACAAGATCGCTGTGAAGGCGCCACTGGTTCGCATCGAGACTGCGGGGGAAGGCGGCGAGGACAAGGCGGCGGCACCCGCTCCAGCGCCTCCGAAGCCTGTCCAGCCGCTGCGGCTTGTCGAACCGGCAATGCCAGTGGCAGAAAAGCAGCCGGCGGCTCCTCGCGAAGCGACCGCAACGCTGGCGGAAAAACCCCTGGCGTCCCCGGCGGTACGGCTATTTGCCCGGGAGCATGGCGTCGACCTGAGGCAGGTGGCGGGAAGCGGCCCCGTAGGCCGGATTCTGCGCGAAGACATCGACCAGTTCGTCGCCCGCGGCGCTGCCTCCTCTCCGGCGCCGGTAGCACCTGCAAGGAAGACCGCAACCGAAGAGATCAAGCTCACGGGTCTTCGGCGCCGCATCGCTGAGAAAATGTCTGTCGCGGCCTCCCGCATTCCGCACATCACTTATGTCGAGGAAATCGACGTGACGGCGCTGGAAGAGCTCAGGGCCACCATGAACAGCAATCGCAAGCCGGAGCAACCGAAACTGACTGTTCTGCCTTTCCTGATGCGAGCAATCGTGAAGGCGGTAGCCGAGCAGCCAAATTTCAACGCCACGTTCGACGACCATGCAGGCATTCTCACGCGTCACAGTGCCGTCCATATGGGTATTGCGACGCAGACACCGGCAGGACTCATGGTTCCCGTTGTCCGCCATGCCGAGGCGCGCAGCGTCTGGGATTGCGCCGGTGAGATGAGCCGGCTAGCGGAAGCCGCACGCGCCGGCACGGCGACGCGCGACGAGCTCAGCGGCTCGACCATAACCATCAGCTCGCTCGGCGCTCTCGGCGGCGTCGTCTCGACGCCGGTGATCAATCACCCCGAGGTTGCCATCGTCGGTGTCAACAAGATCGCCGTCCGCCCGATCTTCGACGGCACGCAGTTCGTGCCGAGAAAAATCATGAATCTCTCCTCGAGTTTCGACCACCGTATCATCGACGGATGGGATGCCGCGACCTTCGTCCAGCGCATCCGCACGCTGCTCGAGACGCCAGCACTGATTTTCATTGAAGGCTGAGACATGAAAGAGATCGTCTGCAAGCTGCTCGTCATCGGCGCCGGCCCGGGCGGCTATGTCTGCGCCATCCGCGCAGGACAACTCGGCATCGACACGGTGATCGTCGAGGAAAGCAAGCCGGGCGGCACCTGCCTGAATGTCGGATGCATCCCCTCGAAGGCGCTTATCCATGCGGCGGACGAATTTGCCGCCGTGCGCAGCATGACGAATGGCAAGAGCCCGATCGGCATCCGGGTCGCGGATCCTGCCATCGACCTTGCGAAGACCATCGCGTGGAAGGACGGCATCGTCGGCCGCCTGAACGGCGGCGTTTCGGCGCTGCTGCAAAAGGCCAAGGTAAAGGTGGTTCATGGGCGGGCGACCTTTCGCGACGGCAAGACCGTCGAGGTTGGAACGGAGACCGGCGCGCAGATCATCCGCGCCGAAACCGTCGTCATCGCCACCGGATCGGCGCCGGTGGAACTCAGTGCCCTTCCCTTCGGTGGCCGCGTCATTTCCTCCACCGAAGCGCTGTCGCTGACCGAACTGCCGAAAAAGCTCGTGGTTGTCGGCGCCGGCTATATCGGCCTCGAGCTCGGCACTGCTTTTGCCAAGCTGGGTTCCGAAGTGACCGTCGTCGAAGCCATGCCGCAGATCCTGCCGCAATATGACGCTGATCTCGTACGCCCCGTCCAGCGAAAGTTGGGGGAACTCGGCATCCGCATACTGACAGGGGCGAAGGCAAAAGGGCTCTCCGGCGACGGCGGCGCGCTGGCGGTCGAGACAGCGGATGGCCAGGAACAACAGCTGCCCGCCGATCGTATTCTGGTCACCGTCGGACGAAGGCCCAGAACTTCGGGATCGGGACTGGAGGAACTGGACCTCGATCGTTCGGGACCCTACCTGCGCATCGACGATCACTGCCGAACTTCAATGCGGGGCGTCTATGCGATCGGCGATATCACCGGGGAGCCGATGCTTGCCCATCGCGCCATGGCGCAGGGCGAAATGGTGGCCGAGATCGTCGCCGGGCGTAAACGCGCCTGGGACAAGCGCTGCATCCCCGCAGTCTGCTTCACCGACCCGGAGATCGTGACGGCGGGCCTTTCTCCCGGCGAGGCGCGCGCGCAGGGCTATGACGTCCGCGTCGGCCAGTTTCCCTTCAATGCCAATGGCCGCGCCATGACGATGCATTCGGAAGACGGCTTCGTGCGCGTCGTGGCACGAACCGATACCAATCTCGTGCTCGGTTTGCAGGCTGTCGGCGTCGGCGTCTCCGAGCTTTCAGCCATGTTCGCGCACACCATGGAAATGGGCGCGCGGCTCGAGGATATCGCAGGAACGATCCACGCCCACCCGACGCGCAGCGAAGGCGTGCAGGAGGCCGCCCTCAAGGCGCTTGGCCACGCGTTGCACATCTAGACGCGGCTAAGCCGCGTACCTTGCTGCGGTCACGAGGGCAATGCGGCTCTCCATCTGGCCGTGGCTTCCAGCCACTGCCGGGTACGTGCCTCCGGATCAGTATGCAGCGTGATGTCCGTCACCACGGCCGCACTGTCTGCGCCATGCGCAAAGACGCCGTCGATGCGATCGATATTGAGACCGCCGATGGCGACGAGCGGCAGGCTGCCGATCCGCGCCTTCCATTCACGCAGCCGTTCCAGGCCTTGCGGCGCCCATTTCATCTGCTTCAGGATCGTCGGATAGACGGGGCCGAGGGCGACATAGTCTGGCTCCGCCGCCAGCGCCGCCTCCAGTTCAGCCTCGTCATGGGTCGAGAGGCCGAGCTTCAGGCCAGCCGCACGGATCGCGTTGAGATCGGCCTCAGCAAGGTCTTCCTGGCCAAGATGGAGGAAATCGCATCCCTCGTCGATTGCCAGTTTCCAATAGTCGTTGACGATCAGCTGGCAGCCATATGCGGAGCAGATCGCCTTTGCGGTACGGATCTCAACGCGGATCTCCGCCTCCGTACGGTCCTTGATGCGCAGTTGAACAAGCTTAACGCCCAGCGGCACGAGACGAGCGATCAACTCGGCGCTGTCAACGATCAGGTAGAAGGGGTCGAGCCTCATGCGAACACCGCCTTCCCGATAACCGGGGTCGAGGGCACGGCCATGTCGCGCGGTTCCAGCATGCCGGCGCCGAATGCCAGTCTTCCGGCCTCAATCGCCTTGGCGAAGGAATCGGCCATCTCGACGGGGTTGCCGGCACCGGCGACCGCGGTGTTCAGAAGCACGGCATCGAAACCGAGTTCCATGACCATTGCGGCATGCGACGGCCGGCCGATGCCTGCATCGACGATGAGCGGTATATCGGGGAAGTGCGCTCTGATCGCACGAAGCGCGGAGGGGTTGAGCGGCCCGGCGGCGCTCCCGATCGGCGCGCACCAGGGCATCAGGACCTTGCAGCCCGCTTCGATCAGCCGTTCCGCAACGACGAGGTCGTCAGTCGTATAGGGAAAGACTTCGAAGCCTTCACTCGAGAGAATGCGCGCAGCCTCCACGAGCCCAAACACATCGGGTTGCAGCGTATCGTGATTGCCGATCACCTCGAGCTTTATCCAGTTGGTTCCAAACACCTCGCGCGCCATCTTGGCCGTCAGCACCGCTTCCGAGACGCCATGACAGCCTGCGGTATTGGGCAGCACGCGCACGTCCAGCGCCCTGATCATCTCGAAAAACGCGCCGCCGTTTCGGCCGCCGGCGGCTTCCCGGCGCAGCGAGACCGTCACGATCTCCGTTCCCGATCGCTTCACCGCCTCGGAAAGGATAGCCGGCGAAGGATAGCGGGCAGTGCCGAGGAGTAGGCGGGACGTAACATCGGTTCCGTATAGGTTCAGCATCGGTCAGCCTCCCTGCATCGGCGTCAGGACTTCTATCCTGTCGTTCTCATTGAGGCTGTGGGCCAAGCGGTCCTCCCGGTGAACGAGCTCGCCATTGACGGCGGTCGCCAGCCAATCGCCCTCGTATTCCATCAGCGTCAGCACTTCGGAGAGCGTCGTTGCGGCGATATCCTGAGGCTCACCATTGACGATCAGTCTCATGGGGCATTCCTTCCAGTTGGGTTGAAGACAAGATCCGCGGCTTTGGCGGCCATCGCCGGTGCGAGCAGAAAGCCGTGGCGATAGAGACCGTTGACAACGACTGCCTTTCCTTCGCGGGTCGCGCGGGGGAAGTTGTCGGGAAAGGCGGGCCGGATGCCGACGCCGGTTTCGACAACCGTTGCGTCGGCAAACGCGGGGTGCAGCGCATAGGCGGCGTTCAGCAATTCCATCAACGAGCGCGCCGAGACCGGACCATCGAACTCGGTCTCGATCATCGTGGCACCGATCATGAAAAGCCCGCCGCCACGGGGGACGACATAGACCGGAATGCGAGGGTGCAGGAGACGAACCGGACGGTCGAGCGTCACCTCATGGGTTTGGAGGTAGAGCATTTCGCCGCGGACGCCTCGCAGGCCCTCCGTCTTTCCGATTTGCCCAGCGCCGGTGCAGTCGACACAGTCGTCGAAGCCGCGCTCGTCAGCGCACTCGCCGACGAACGACACACCCTGCATCGTCAGTTTCTCTCGCAGCATCGTCAGCGCTCGGCGCGGGTCGAGGTGCGCTTCGCGGGAAAAGAACAAACCTTGCCTGAAGCGCCCGGCAAGCGCCGGTTCCAGCGAGGCAATATCCTCTTCACGAAGCCACTCGTAACCTGAAGTGCGGCTAGCGAAGCGTTGCAACTCGCTTTGGTCGCGCGCGGGCGCCACCACGAGCGTGCCGTTCCTTCGAACTTCCGTCGGCAGTATCGCATCCCACCGGTCGGCTGCGTCGAGGCCGTGCACGAGCACAGCTTCCTCCGCACTTTCCCGCTCGCACCAGGGCGCCAGCATTCCGCCGGCCAGCCACGATGCGGCACGGCGGAATCCCGGAGACTGGTCGAACACGGTAACCTCGGCTCCGCGGGTGCGAAGCTCATGGGCCACCGTGAGGCCGGCAACGCCGGCCCCTTTGACAAGCATGCGCATGTCAGCCGTCCGAAGGCTTGATGCCATCGACCGGCATGTAGAGATCGCCGCCGTCCCGGTAGCGAGCCGCCATAGCGTCCAAGCCCTCCTTCTGCGCTTCGGCGCGGATGTCATGCGAGATCCGCATCGAGCAGAATTTCGGGCCGCACATCGAGCAGAAGTGCGCGACCTTGTGCGCCTCCTTCGGCAGCGTCTCATCGTGGAAGGAACGTGCCGTTTCGGGATCGAGCGAGAGGTTGAACTGGTCCTCCCAGCGGAATTCGAAACGGGCGCGCGACAGCGCGTCGTCGCGCACCTGAGCGGCCGGGTGCCCCTTGGCGAGATCGGCTGCATGGGCGGCGATCTTATAGGTGATGACGCCGGTCTTGACGTCGTTGCGATCCGGCAGGCCAAGGTGCTCCTTCGGCGTAACGTAGCAGAGCATCGCCGTGCCGAACCAGCCGATCATCGCCGCCCCAATGCCGGAGGTGATGTGGTCGTAGCCGGGCGCGATGTCGGTTGTCAGCGGCCCCAGCGTATAGAAGGGCGCTTCGCCGCAGACGGCGAGCTGCTTGTCCATGTTCTCCTTGATCTTGTGCATCGGCACGTGGCCGGGCCCTTCGATCATGACCTGGCAGTCCTTCGCCCAGGCTATCTTCGTGAGTTCGCCAAGGGTCTCGAGCTCGGCGAACTGCGCGGCATCGTTGGCGTCGGCAATCGAACCCGGGCGCAGGCCGTCGCCCAGCGAGAAGGAGACGTCATAGGCGCGGCAGATATCGCAGATCTCTTCGAAATGTTCGTAGAGGAAGCTCTCGCGGTGGTGATGCAGACACCACTTCGCCATGATCGAGCCGCCGCGCGAGACGATGCCGGTCACGCGGTTGACGGTGAGCGGAATGTAGTGGAGCCGGACGCCGGCATGGATGGTGAAGTAGTCGACCCCCTGCTCCGCCTGCTCGATCAGCGTGTCGCGGTAGATTTCCCAGGTCAGGTCCTCGGCAATGCCTTCGACCTTCTCCAGCGCTTGGTAGAGCGGCACGGTGCCGATCGGCAGAGGCGAGTTGCGGATAATCCATTCGCGAATGTTGTGAATGTTGCGGCCGGTCGAAAGGTCCATGACGGTATCGGCGCCCCAGCGCGCGGCCCAGACCATCTTTTCTACCTCTTCCGCCATCGACGAGGTGACGGCGGAGTTGCCGATATTGGCATTGATCTTCACCAGGAAGTTCCGGCCGATGATCATCGGCTCGGATTCCGGATGGTTGATGTTGGCGGGAATGATCGCCCTGCCTGCCGCCACTTCCTGGCGGACGAACTCCGGCGTGACGTGATCCGGAATATGGGCTCCGAAGCTCTCGCCATCACGCACCATGGCCTCTTTCTGTGCCTTGCGGCCGAGGTTCTCGCGGATGGCGATGAATTCCATCTCCGGCGTGATGATGCCGGCGCGCGCATAGGCGAGCTGGGTGACCGCTTTGCCATTCGTTGCGCGCAGCGGCTGGCGCTTGGCGGGAAACTCGGGCGTCAAACGTTCGCCTTTGGCAAAGCCGTTGTCTTCGGGGCGCACATCGCGGCCCTGATAGGCCTCGACGTCGCCGCGGGCGAGGACCCAGTCCCGCCGAAGCTGTGGCAGGCCTTCCTCGATGCGAATATCGGCGCCCTCGACCGTATAGGCGCCGGAGGAATCGTAGACGGTGACCGGTGGCTCGCCCGAGGTCGGGTGAACGCTGATCTCGCGCATCGGCACCCGGATATCGGGGTGAATCTCCCCCGGAACGTAAATCTTGCGCGATGCCGGCAGCGGGCCGGTTGTGACGGTCGGGGTGGGAATTTTTGCGGCAATATTCATGGTTTGAGGCTCCAAGTTGCGATTTGGAGACCCAGTCCTCAGCCGGAATGATGGAAAGACGCCGGCACGGATTCCTTGGCGGAATCCAAAGCCTTTCGAGCGCTCGCACCGTCCCTACGCCAGTATGAACTGGATCAGGTTCAACGGGTCACTGCGCACGTCAGCAGTATCTCAGCCCCTTGCCGGGACCCCCCTGGTGAATGCGTGAAGGTTAGGATCGGGCGCCGCTGGTGTCAAGACGAATGGAACATCTTGCCTGCCTCGACAACAAAACCATGAGTCGTGTTCTCGCTGCCCTTGACAAGCCGAACTGCCGGTATTTTATTCACGCCTGTGGATTAGGCACTGCCTCCGCGCTTACATGACCTCGATAGTCGCTGGGCAGTTTCGCCTCATGACGCCCCATCAACCGATGGGACCGCGTCGTGGGGTTTTTTGTTTTTTGGATTCCGCATGGATAAAACGTTGAAGATCGGCATCCTCTTCTCCACGACCGGCCCTTACGGGTCGATGGGCCGCGATGCGCGCGACGGCGCGGAATTTGCGATGGAGGAGCTCGCCGCGGCAGGCAGGCAAACGATCGAGCCGGTCTTCTTCGATCCGCACGCCGATCTTTCTGCCTATCTCGAAGGCGCCCGCCACCTGCTGCGTGCCGGATGCCGCCACATCGTCGGTACGATCACGTCTGCCGCCCGCAAGGAAGTCATTCCGCTTGTGGAAAAACACGATGGCCTCCTTTGGTACATGTGCCCCTATGAGGGCTTCGAGGCCAACGAGAATGTCATCTATGTCGGCGGTTGTCCGAACCAGCATCTGATCCCGCTTTTCGACCATCTCATCCCGCGATTCGGCGCCCGCCCCTACCTCGTTGGAGCGAACTACGTCTGGGGCTGGGAGATGAACCGTCTCGCCCGCGAACTTATCAGCAATGCCGACGGCGAGGTTCTCGGCGAGCGCTACCTGCCACTCGAGGAAACGGCTGTCGAGCGCATCGTCGCGGACATCGAGCAGCGCCGCCCGAGCTTCATTCTCAACAATTTGATCGGCCCCTCTAGTTACGCCTTCCTGGAGGCCATCAAACAGCTTGGGGTTCGCGACCCGGCATTCCGTGCTGAAAATTGCCCGGTCGTCAGCTGCGACCTGATGGAATGCGAGCTGGATGAAATCGCGGCCGGCGCGGCAGTCGGGCAGCTTTGCGCCGCTTCCTATTTCGACAATCTTGGTACGCCGGAGAACGCCGCGTTCAAAGTCCGAGTCGCTCAGCGATATGGCCGTGTACGGCGCGTCTCGAGCGTCTTTGCCAGTGCCTATACAGCCGTCAAGCTCTGCACCGAAGCTATCCTCGCCGCAGGCAGCGACGATCCCCCGTCGGTACGCCGAGAACTCTACGCCAATACTTGGCCGACGCTATTCGGCGCGCTGTCGATCGATCCCGAAACCAATCATGCGGCGCTGCCCTTCCATCTCGGCCGCATCAATCCCAACAACGGCTTCGATGTCATCGCCTCGCGCCCGCCGCTCGCCGCCGACCCCTATCTCACCAGGCGCGACAAGCAGGCGCCGCCGAAGCTGCGGGTGGTGTCATGAGAGAGACCCCTAATTTTACAGGCTGGCATGCCGCGATTATCCACCGCGAAGATGGCAACACCGAAAGGCTGATCCGGCAACTGCGCCTGCTTGGCATTCGCGCGACGCTGCAGTGGGCTCCGCTTTCCGCCGCCGAACTCCCTCAGATCGTGATTGTCGATGCCGATCAGGGTTGGGACGACCTCCTGCCATGGACGGGCGCCAATCCGGCCTGCCCGGTCGTCGCATTGCTCGGTTCCGAAGCACCGGGCCGCATTGCCTGGGCACTCGAAAAAGGTGCTGGAGCAATCATCGCCAAGCCGATCGCAACATCGGCCGTCTATCCCGCGCTCGTCATGGCCGTCTCCATCTATCAGGAGCGCAAGAACAATGCCGAACGGCTGCAATATCTGGAAGAGCGCGTGCGGCTTCGTCCGCTGGTCCATGCCGCCGTTGAGAAACTCATGACGGCCCGCGGGCTCGACGAGGAACGCGCCTATGCGATCCTGCGCGATTGCGCCATGCGCCGGCGCCTGCCGATGGAGCAGATCGCCGCGTTCATTCTCGGCGGCGCCGAACCATTGCCGGAGGTTGGCTGATGCGAGTACTCAAAGCCATGCTGCGCCAGCCTGCAGCCCTGATCGGCCTCGTGGTCGTCGTCGTCGTGGTGACGATGGCAATCGCCGCGCCGCTGATAGCACCTTTCAGCCCGGAAGAGCAGATGTTCGACGGCCTGTCGCTGGAGGGCGCGCCGCTGCCGCCGGGCGGACAGTTCCTGCTCGGCACGGATACGCTCGGCCGCGACCTCTTTTCCCGCCTGCTTTTTGGTGCCCGAACCTCGCTGGTCATCGGCCTCGTGGCAAATGGCATTGCCGTCACGATCGGCCTCTTCATCGGCATCGTCGCAGGCTATGTCCGCGGCTTCGCAAGCAGCGTGCTGATGCGCTTCACCGACCTGATGATGGCGTTTCCCGCATTGCTGCTGGCGATCGTGCTCGCAGCCCTCCTGAAGCCCAGTTTATGGATCGTCGCGATGGTGATTGCGCTCGTTAACTGGGTGCAGGTCGCGCGTATCGTCTATACCGAGACACGCGGCCTTGCCGAGCGCGACTTCATCATGGCTGAACGCTCACTCGGCGCCGGTCATCTGCGCGTGCTCTTCATGCATATCCTGCCCCACCTGATACCCACGGCCATCGTCTGGGGAACGCTCGGCATTGCGACGACCGTGCTTCTGGAGGCGACACTCTCCTTCCTCGGCATCGGCGTTCAGCCGCCGCAGCCGTCCTGGGGCAACATCATCTTCGAAAGCCAGAGCTATTTCCAGGACGCGCCCTGGCTGGTGTTCATCCCCGGCGCCGTCATTCTGGCGACGGCGCTGTCCTTCAATCTCGTCGGCGATGCACTCCGCGACATCCTCGATCCGACGCAGCGCGGGAGAGGTTGAGATGGCGTTCCTGATGCTTCGCCGGCTGGTGCAGGCCGTTCTCATTCTTCTTGGCGTCGCCGTCATCACCTTCCTGCTGCTCTACGCGCTGCCGGCCGATCCCGCCGTGCTGATCGCGGGCCGCAGTGCGACGCCGCAGACGGTCGCAGCCATCCGCCATGAACTGGGCCTCGACCAGCCGCTCGTCGTCCAGTTCCTCCACTATCTCGGCGGGCTCATCAACGGCGATCTCGGGCGCTCCTATACACAGAAGACCGCGGTACTGCCGTTGATCGTCGCGCGCCTGCCCGCCACGCTCATCCTGATGGCGGCCGGCATTCTCGTCGAAGTTGCGCTCGGTCTTACCTTCGGCGTCATCGCCGCAGTCAAGCGAGGCGGCTTTGTCGACCGCACGGTGATGATGCTGTCCTTCGTCGGCGTCTCGTCGCCGCAGTTCGTCGTCGCCCTGCTCCTGCTCTACGTCTTTGCCGCCACGCTCGGCTGGTTCCCGATGTCGGGCTTCGGTACGGTCAACCATGTCGTCCTGCCGGCCGTGACCCTCGGCGTTCTCGGCGCCGGCTGGTACGCCCGCATGGTGCGCTCCGCCATGATCGACGTTCTCAATCAGGACTATGTCCGCACCGCCCGTGCGAAAGGCCTTTCCTCGCGGCGCATTCTCTTCCGGCACGCGCTGCCGAATGCCATCCTGCCGATCATCGCCATGATCGGCATCGATATCGGCCAGTTCATGAGCGGCGTGGTGGTGGTGGAAGCCGTCTATGGCTGGCCGGGCATCGGTCAGCTCGCCTGGCAAGCCATCCAGCAGGTCGACGTGCCGATCATCATGGGCGTGACGCTGGTCTCGGCGCTGGCGATCGTGCTCGGCAACCTGCTTGCCGACGTCGTCGCGCCCTTCATCGATCCGCGCATCCGCGCGCAATAACCGAGCAAAAAACCAACAGAGGAGTTCCCTGATGAAAAAGACATTCCTACGCCAGGCGGCATTCGCCGCAATGCTCGCCACGACCGCGCTGGCGCCGGCCGTCTCGGCCCACGCCGCCGAAACCCCGGCCAAAGGCGGCAACATCGTCGTCACCTACAAGGACGATATCGCCACGCTCGATCCCGCGATCGGCTACGACTGGCAGAACTGGTCGATGATCAACGCCATGTTCTCCCGCCTGGTCGACTACACGCCGGGCACCACCGAGCTGAAGCCGTCGCTCGCCGAGAGCTATGAGGTCAGCTCGGACGGCAAGACCTACACCTTCAAGCTCCACAAGGGCGTCAAGTTCACCAACGGCCGCGAGCTCACCGCCGCCGACGTCAAGTATTCCATCGAGCGCGCCGTCAATCCGAAGACGCAAGGCCCCGGCGCCGGCTTCTTCCATTCGATCGTCGGCGCAGATGCCATGACATCAGGCAAGGCCGAGACGATGGAAGGCATCGTGGTCGTCGACGACCACACGATCCAGTTCAACCTCGTCCAGCCGGACGCGACCTTCCTCAACGTGCTTGCGCTCAATTTCTCCTCCGTCGTGCCTAAGGAAGCGGTCGAAGCGGCTGGCGGCGATTTCGGCAAGAAGCCGGTCGGTTCCGGCGCCTTCATCCTGAAGGACTGGACGGTCGGCCAGAGTCTCACCTTCGAGCGCAATCCGGACTACTTCATCAAGGAGCGTCCACTGATCGACGGCTACAAGGTCGAGATCGGCCAGGAGCCGCTGGTAGCGTTGCTGCGCCTGCAGAAGGGTGAAGTCGATATCGCCGGCGACGGCATCCCGCCGGCAAAGTTCCTGGAAATGAAGAAGTCTCCGGAATTCGCGGGCATGATCGTCGACCGCCAGCAGATGCAGACGGGCTATGTGACGCTCAATACGCAGGTCAAGCCGCTCGACGACGCCCGCGTCCGTCAGGCCGTCAACATGGCGATCAACAAGGACCGCATCGTCCGCATCATCAACGGCCGTGCGGAACCCGCGAGCCAGGTTCTGCCGCCGCTGATGCCGGGCTACGACAAGGACTACAAGGGCTATCCCTTCGATCAGGCCGGGGCGAAAAAGCTGCTCGCCGAGGCCGGCCTCAAGGACGGCTTCAGCACCACGCTCTACACCTCCAACACGGATCCGCAGCCGCGTATCGCCCAAGCGATCCAGCAGGATCTGGCCGCGATCGGCGTCAAGGTCGAGATCAAGGCGCTCGCCAACCCGAACGTGATCGCCGCCGGCGGCACCAAGGGCGAGGCGCCGATGATCTGGTCGGGCGGCATGGGCTGGATTGCCGACTTCCCGGATCCTTCCGACTTCTACGGACCGATCCTTGCCTGCGGCAGCGCCGTGCCCGGCGGCTGGAACTGGTCGTGGTACTGCAACCAGGACATGGAAAAGCGCGCTCAGGCCGCGGACGCCATGCCGCTGCCGGCCAAGGAGAAGGAGCGCCTGGAAACCTGGAGCAAGATCTTCACGGAGATCCAGGAAAAGGACGCACCGTGGATCCCGGTCTTCAACGAGCGCCGCGTCGTCGCCAAGTCGAAGCGCATGGGCGGCCCGGACGAGATCTACATCGATCCGACCCGCGTCATCGACTACGAGGCGATCTACGTGAACCAATAGGTCCTCAAAAGGATCGAACCCTCTCCCGGTACGCCGGGAGAGGGCCATGAATCTAGGGAGACACAAGCATGTGCATCGTCTGCACCCACACCATTCACCGCGCCCAGCATAATTTCGGCTGGAACAAGGATTTCGCGCCCGCCGTCGTTGCCAAGCCAGGCGAGACGATCCACTTCGAGTGCCTCGATTCCTCGGGCGGCCAGCTCGGTCGCGACGCGACGCTCGACACGCTGAACAATCTCGATTTCGGCAAGATCAACCCAGTTTCTGGCCCAGTCTATGTCGAGGGCGCCAAGCCCGGCGATGCGCTGAAGGTGACGCTGCGCAAATTCATCCCGTCGGGGACTGGCTGGACGGCCAATATCCCGGGCTTCGGCCTGCTTGCCGACCAGTTCAAGGACCCGGCATTGCATGTATGGTCCTACGATGCCAACAGCATGGTTCCTGCCCTCTACGGCCCGGGCGGCCGTGTGCCGCTGAAGCCGTTCGCCGGCACGATCGGCGTTGCACCTGCCGAACCCGGCACCCATTCCGTCGTGCCTCCGCGTCGCGTCGGCGGCAACATGGATATTCGCGACCTGACTGCCGGTGTCACGCTCTACCTGCCCGTAGAGGTCGAAGGCGCTCTGTTCTCGATCGGCGACACGCACGCAGCCCAGGGCGACGGCGAAGTCTGCGGCACCGCGATCGAAAGCCAGATGAACGTCGAGGCGACGATCGAACTCGTCAAGGATGCCAAGCTCCAGACGCCGCGCTTCACGACAACCGAGCCCGTCAGCCGCCATCTCGACGGCGCCGGCTACGAGGTGACGACCGGCATCGGTCCGGACCTGATGACCGGCGCCCGCGAAAGCGTCATGCGCATGATCGACCTGCTCGGCGCCGAGCATGGCCTGAGCGCGGTCGATGCATATCTGCTCTGCTCTGTCTGCGGCGATCTCCGCATCAGCGAAATCGTCGATCAGCCGAACTGGGTGGTCTCCTTCTACTTCCCGAGGATCGTATTCGCTTGACCTTGTCCTCCATTGCCGCGCCCGTTCTTTCCGTACGCAATCTCAGCGTCGATGCCCTGACGCCGGAGGGTCTGAAACCGGTCCTTCGGGATGTCGGTTTCGATCTTGCAAGCGGCGAGACGCTCTGCATCGCGGGAGAATCCGGCTCCGGCAAATCGGTGACTTCGCTCGCCGTCATGGGGCTGCTGCCGAAGACGTCGCTGCGCGTCACATCCGGCAATATCCTGCTCGGTGAACGCGATCTTCTGAAGCTCTCCAATCGCACGATGCGCAGCGTGCGCGGCGGCGATGTCGCCATGGTGTTTCAGGAACCGATGACGTCGCTGAACCCGGTGATGTCGGTCGGCGCGCAACTGACCGAGGCGATCCGCGAGCATCAGGGCAGCGGCAATGCCGAAGCGGTGGCGTTGCAGATGCTCGACGCCGTGCAGATCACCGACCCGGCCCGGCGGCTGAAGCAGTTTCCGCATGAGCTTTCCGGCGGCATGCGCCAACGCGTGATGATCGCCATGGCGCTCTCCTGCCGGCCCAAAGTGCTGATCGCCGATGAGCCGACAACGGCACTCGACGTCACGGTTCAGGCCCAGATCCTGAAGCTGATGCGCGAGTTGAAGGTCGAGTTCGGCACCTCGATCATCCTGATCACGCACGACATGGGCGTGGTCGCCGAGATGGCCGACCGCGTCGCCATCATGCAGCAAGGCCGGATCGTCGAGGAAGGCCCCTCGCTTGCGATCTTCAACTGGCCGAAGGAAGACTATACCAAGCAGTTGCTGGCCGCCGTACCGCGGCTCGGAGCCCTGGCGGGAACGGATGGTCCGCCGCGGGTGACTGAGCGCAAGATCGAGCCGGAGCGCACCGATCGCTCGCCAGTCATAAACGTGCGTGGGCTGAATGTGAGTTACGGCAGCCCTGTCGGCCGTTTCTTCAAGGGCAAAGCGCCGGTTCAGGCCGTGCATGACGTCTCGTTCGATATCCTGCCCGGACAAACGCTCGGGCTCGTCGGCGAAAGCGGTTCGGGCAAGTCGACGACTGGCAAGGCGGTGCTTGGGCTCATTCCCTTCACCGGCGATGTCCAGATCCACGGGCAGGACATTGCCGGTCTTGGCCAGCGAGCGATGCGCCCGGTACGCCGCTCGGCTCAAATGATCTTTCAGGATCCTTACGCTTCGCTCGACAGCCGCATGGCGGTGGGGGCAGCGATCGCCGAGCCCATGGTGATCCACGGCATCGGCAGCAAGAGCGAGCGACGGGATCGCGTCGCCGAGCTGCTTCGCCGGGTCGGGCTGACGCCCGATGCCGCGACCCGCTACCCGCACGAATTCTCCGGCGGTCAGCGCCAGCGCATCTGCATTGCCCGCGCTCTTGCGGTCGGGCCGAAGCTGATCGTCGCCGACGAGAGCGTTGCCGCACTCGACGTTTCGGTGCGTGCACGCGTTCTCGATCTGATGCTGGAACTGCAGGAAACGATGGGGCTCGCCTATCTCTTCATCTCCCATGACATGGCCGTGGTCGAGCGCATGTCGCACCACGTCGCGGTGATGCGCGACGGCCAGATCGTCGAGACAGGGACGCGACGGGAGATCTTCGAAAACCCGAAGGACGACTATACGCGGACCTTGATCGCCGCAGTGCCGATTCCTGATCCTGAAGTCTACCAAAGAAGAGCGCGGGGCACCGTCGCCTGACCGGCGATGCCGCGGAGCTCAGCTTCGTGGCGACCGCTGGACTGCAGCCGCTTGCACAATTCCATAAATTTCATAGATTATTCTCTGCGGCTTCGTGCAGAAGCTGGCTGTGCCTTGTCTTCAAGATCTGCGCAAGAACTCGGTTGGACCGGCAGCGGTGACGAAAAACGAGACGGATGCATTGGCAGGGCCGGTCGTCGCCATCATTGGCGGTGGCGTTTCCGGCGCGGGCGTCGCTTACCATCTGGCAAAGGCAACGGCGGCCAAACCGCCGCGGATCATCGTCTTCGAACCGCGTGCCGAGATTGGCCGCGGGCTTGCTTATGACACCGAAGACCCCGCCCACCGCATCAACGTGCCTGCGGCACGCATGAGCTTGCTTCCCGATCAGCCGGAAGACTTCCTCGAATGGGTGGTGGATAAGGATAGGGTCGCGGACGATCCGGAAGCGCTGTGGCCGAATGGCAATCTCTTCCCGCAGCGCCGTCTGTTTGGCGCTTACGCGGTTGCGAAACTGCGCCCCCTCCTCGAAGGCGGTGCGGTCGAGCATAGGAAGGCGCGGGTCACAAAAGTATCCTCGAGCCCCGAAGGCTGGCTGATAACCGACGAGAATGATGATGAAACACGAGCCGATTTTCTCGTGATCGCCGCGACCCATCCCGCGCCGTCGGCACCGCGCAGCCTTTCGGCGGCATTGGCCGATCATCCGCGCTTCGTTGCGGATTCGACGCGGCACGGCTCCCTGGATGTCATTCGCCCCGACGATCGCGTCCTCATCGTCGGCAATGGATTGACCTCCGCTGACATCGTCGCATCAATGACGCGCGGAGGCCATCGCGGGCCGATTATCTCGATTTCGCGCCGCGGACTTCGTTCGCGCGGCCATCCGCCCTCCCGCCAAGACCCCTTTGGCGATTTTCTTTCCGACCCGTCGGCAAGCGCTGCCGCTCTTCTCCGGAAGGTTCGCGAGACGATCAGGCAAGCTGTCGAAGCCGGGGCAAGCTGGCATGCGGTCATCGACCAGGTGCGCAGCAACGGCCATGAAATCTGGCGCAATCTGCCGGTCGCGGAACGCTGCCGCATCGTTCGCCATTTGCGGCCCTACTGGGATGTCCATCGTTTCCGGATCGCGCCGCAGGTCGAGGAAGTTCTCGACCGTGCCATTGCAGAAGGAAGGCTTCAGGTTCTCGCCGCTTCCGTCGCTGACGCGACGGTCAATGGCGGTGGCATTGATGTGGTTCTTCGCAAAAGAAACGGCCAGCGCGTGGAGAAATGCTTCGACGCAGTGGTCGTGACAACGGGCCCCGCTCATGGCGGCATACTCGAAAGCCAGCGATGGCTGCATGAGCTCAACGAAGCCGGACATCTACAGCTCGACCCGACCGGCCTCGGCATCGCCTGCAACGAAATCTCTGAGGCAATTGGAACCGGCGACCAACCCAACCCGACACTGATCATTTCAGGCCCGCTTGCGCGCGGCACGTTCGGCGAACTCATGGGTTTGCCGCAGGTGACGGAACACGCTACCTTCGTTGCTGCGCAGCTCGCCGGTAAGCTTGATGCCGCCGTTTCAGGGACGGAAATCGTCCAACCAGAAGCTGTGGAATCTGCTTTCCGTCCAAGTATTAAATCTTTGTAATGCTTAAATTTTTGCAATGAATCTGTAATGAACATTTAATTTGTAAATACGGCCCCAGCGGAGCATATGACTCTTAAGCGATAGTTCTTCCGCTTGACAGTATTCGCCGTCACACGCTGACGGTTTCATTCAGAAGACGAAAGAATTGACGCCAGTTTCGCCCGACGGCCGGGTTCCCCGACACGGAACCGTGACGCCGCCATGCATTGATTTCGCAAGGGACCTTTCCACCATGTCAATGATCATCTCCAAGCATCGCGCCGCAGCTCTGGTCGGCGCCGCCCTGATTGCCGGCACGGCCGTCGTGCCTTTTGCCATCGACGCCTCAAGTGCCGTAGCCGCACCTGCCGGGGTCAACGGCACGGTTGCATCGGGCACCTCCTTCGCACCGGTTGTCGACGCCGACAAACCTGCAGTCGTTACCGTCACCACGACGATGAAGACCACGGATGTCAGCAGCGAGCAGTCACCGATGGAGGAGCAATTCCGCCAGTTCTTCGAACAGCAGGGCATTCCGCTTCCGAAGCAGGCTCCGCAGCATCAGCAAGGTGAGCGCGCCATGGCGCTTGGCTCCGGCTTCATCATCAGCCCGGACGGGGTCATCGTTACCAATAACCACGTCATCGACAACGCCATCGACATCAAAGTGACCTTGGATGACGGCACGGAACTCCCTGCCAAGCTGGTCGGCACCGATCCCAAATCCGATATCGCCGTTTTGAAGATCCAGGCATCGAAGCCGCTGCCGACGGTTGCCTGGGGCGATTCCGACAAGCTGAAACTTGGCGACGAGATTTTGGCCATCGGCAACCCCTTCGGTATCGGCACGACCGTGACGGCGGGCATCGTCTCGGCCCGAGGCCGCGACCTGCACAGCGGCCCCTATGACGATTTCATTCAGATCGATGCGCCGATCAATCACGGCAATTCCGGCGGCCCGCTGGTCGACCGTGACGGTAACGTCGTCGGCATCAACACGGCAATCTATTCGCCGAATGGCGGCAGTGTCGGCGTCGGTTTCGCGATACCATCGAACGAAGCAAAGGCGATCGCTGCCAAGCTTCAGAAGAACGGCTCCATCGAGCATGGTTATCTCGGCGTTCAAATCCAAGAGGTAACACGCGATGTTGCTGACGCTCTCGGTCTCAGCGCTCCCCAGGGCGCGCTGGTCGCCGCAGTCACCGGCGACACCCCCGCGGCCCGTGCGGGTCTCAGGACCGGTGATGTCATCACGGCTGTCGGCGGCGGAAGCGTGAAGAGCCCGAGGGACCTCTCGCGCCTGGTTGCCGACATGGCACCGGGCAACAAGGAAACGCTGACGGTCTGGCGCGATGGCAGCAGCACAGAACTCAATGTCACTATCGGCGGCAGCGACACCGGCGACAAGCAGGCGGCGGCTGAACAGAGCGACGGCAAGCAGGAAGGTAGCCCGCGCCTCGGCATGGCACTTTCCAACCTGACGCCAGATATCCGGGACGAACTGAACCTGCCGAGAAGCGCGAAGGGCGCTGTCGTCACCGGCGTGAACCAGGACGCAGCGGCCGCCGCCGCGGGTATTCAGACAGGCGACGTGATCGTCTCGGTGAACGACCAGCCCATAGCCAATGCAAGCGATGTGAAGAAAGCCGTTGCCAATGCCGAAAACTCGGGCCGCAAGTCGGTGCTCCTGCTTGTCGAACGCGATGGCAACAAAATCTTCGTAGCCGTGCCGTTCTCGGCGGCCTGACCTTCAAACTCACCAAATGTAGCGCGCCTCGCATCCCCGGATGCGGGGCGTCATCGTTTCAGCATCGGCTGTTCCGCCCGACCACGAATCCCTTCGTGAAGGTCCTTGCGCCCGAACTTGACAAGCTCCCCGTCAGCAAACAAGATGAAACCGGTTTCAATCCTGCACGGGAGGAATGGTGCGGCTCGACCTTTCGATCCTCTTGCCTCACCTGGGCTTTCTCGGTCAAGGTGCGCTGCTGACCGCCGAGGCCTGTTCACTGGCGCTGATCGGCAGCGTGCTTATGGGCGCCTTCGTCGCGCTCGCCCGTACGTCGTCTTCGAATGCGCTGCGCAAGGTCGCCTTCGTCTATGTCGATATCTTCCGCAACGTACCGTTCATCGTTCAGCTTTTCTTCTTCTATTACGGACTACCGGAGATAGGGATCTACATTGATGCCTTCACAACGGGCGTCATCGCATTGTCGATCGCCGGCGGCGCCTACGCATCCGACGTTATCCGCGCCGGCATTCTAGCGATCGATCAGGGCATTATCGAAGCGGCTGAAGTGAGCGGCCTGTCGCGGCGGGTGATCTTCACCCGCATCGTGCTTCCGATCGCTTTGAGGACCTCGGTTCGCCCGCTTGGTTCGGTACTCATAAACCTAGTCCTCACCTCCTCTATCCTCTCAACGATCACGCTCAACGAACTCACCGGCTCGGCGCAGATCGTCGTTTCGCAGACCTACCGGCCATTTGAAGTCTATGTCGTGCTGCTTGTTGTCTATGCGGCGCTGACCTATCTCGTCTCGCTCGCCGTCGCCCTCCTGCACCGGCGCCTCAATCGCGACATGATGGAGGACGTGGCCTGATGCGCTTTACGGATTTCACATCCTACGATCTCGTCCTGCTGGCACAGGGGCTCGGCGTCAGCCTCGCTCTTTTCCTCGGCACGTCGCTGATCGGCCTGGTCATCGGCCTCATCTGGGCGGTAATCCGCTTCTACAAGGTGCCGGTCCTGACGCCGATCGTCACCTTCTTTTCCGAGCTTCTGAAGAACTCGCCGGTGCTCGTGCAGCTATTCCTCGTTTTCTTCGGCCTGCCGGGCCTGCTGCACATCCGCGTCGCGCCGGTGACCGCCGCGACCATCACGCTTTCGGCCAATACCGCTGCCTTCGTCTATGTCATCGCCGTCTCGGCGATCGAATCCATCGGCCGCGAGCAGATCGAGGCCGCACGCGTCTTCGGACTTACTCGCTGGCAGGTGCTTCGGTATGTCGTCGCACCGCAGGCCGCGGCCTTTGCGATCGGCCCGCTGGTGGCGCTGCTTGTCAATCAGCTGCAGGTGACGTCGCTGATTTCCGTCATCGGCGTCGTCGATCTCACCAAGATCGGCAACATCCTCAACATGCGAACCTTGAAGCCTTTCATCGTCTGGACGGCTGTCGGCCTGCTTTATTACACCGCTGCCAAGCTGGTCGCGCTTCTCGGCACGTGTTTCGAAAACCGCCTGAGGGCCTACAGCGCCTGGAGAGGGCTCTGACATGCTCAATGTAGAAAACGTCCGGAAAGCCTTCGGCCATGCCACCGTTCTCGACGGTGTCGATCTGACGATCCAGCCCGGCGAGGTAGTGTCGATTCTCGGTTCGTCCGGGTCCGGCAAATCAACGCTGATCCGCTGCATCAACGGACTGGAAAAGCTCAACGGCGGGCGGATCACGGTTGACGAGTTCGACGTCGGCAAACCGAAAGAGTTGGCGGAAGCCCGCAAGCGCTCCGCGACCGTCTTTCAGCTTTTCAATCTCTATCCGCACATGACGGTGCTCGGCAACATCACGCTTGCGCCGATCGAGGTTCTGAAAAGGTCCCGCGGCGAAGCGGAAGCGGAAGCACGTGCCCTGTTGCAGTCCGTCGGCCTTGGCGACCGCGCCGATGCCTATCCGGCCCAGCTTTCCGGCGGTCAGCGCCAGCGCGTCGGCATCTGCCGGGCCCTTGCCATGCAACCGCGCTATCTGCTTCTTGACGAAGTGACGAGCGCGCTTGACCCGGAAATGACGGCGGAGGTGCTGGCGATCCTGGCAAAACTCGCCGAGCAAGGCACGACGATGCTTTTCGTGACCCATGAGATCGAGTTTGCGCGCCATATCTCGGATCGGATCGTCTTCCTCGACAAGGGCAAGCTGCTGGTCGATCTGCCGACCGAAGAATTCTTCGCCGCCGACGGCGGCATGGCGCAGCCCCGCGTTGCCCAGTTCCTTTCCAAGATGCGCAAAGATTAGAGGTTTTTCATGCTGCTTGTGGCCAATAAAGAAGCCTGGCCTGGTTTTCCGACGTCCGTGCAGATGCTGCGCGAGGGGGCCAATAGTCTCGACGCCCTGGTTGCCGGCATCAGCAAGGTCGAGAGCGAAGTGAAGGTTCGCAGCGTCGGTTACGGCGGCTGGCCGAATATGATCGGGAATATGGAACTCGACGCCGCCGTCATGGACGGCAATACCCGCGAGGTCGGCTCGGTTGGTGCCGTGCCGAATACGCTTCCGGTCGCCGCCCTTGCCCATGAAGTGATGAAACGCCTGCCGCATGTGATGCTGACCGGAGATGGCGCCCGGCGTTTTGCGAGTGAAATCGGTTTCGCGGAAGACAACGTCCTCTTCGAAGACAGCAAGCGCGTCTGGTGGGAACGGCTGGAAAAGGAGCTTTCGCCGGAGGACCTGGCAAAATTCCCGGACATCCCGCTGGCGCCGCTGAGCCGCGCGATCACCGATCCCGAACGGGTGCGCGACACGACCGTCTTCCTCTCGGCCGACCCACAGCGCGGCATCCATGCGGCGACCTCGACATCCGGCTGGGCGTGGAAATATCCCGGCCGCTTGGGCGATTCACCCATCCCCGGCGCCGGCTTCTACGCCGACAGCCGCTATGGGGCCGCCGCCTGCACCCATACCGGCGAAATGACGATGCGCTGTTCGACCTCGCGCACGATCGTCCTGGCGCTCAAACTTGGCTATTCGCTCTCCGATGCGATCAAACTTGCGGTCGAAGAGCTCAAGGAACTTGACTCTGGCTTCCTGGCAGGCGTCGTTATTCACGCGGTCGACGCCAAGGGGAACCATGAGGTGGTGAATTTCAGATGCGAGGGCGAGATCCGCTACTGGCTCTGGGAGGATTCAATGTCCGAACCGGAATTGCGGACAGCGAAATCGGCGTAATCAACAAAAGAGGGAATCGAACATGAAACGCATACTCACTGCTCTTGCAGCACTCGCCGTCGTCGCCGGCTCGGCGCTGCCGTCGGTCGCCGGCATGCTGGACGACATCCGTTCACGCGGCACCGTGCGCATTGGCGTCTCGCTCGGCGGCGAGCCGATCGGCTTCCGCGATGCGCAGAACAATCCAGTCGGCTACGACGTCGACGTCGCGACGCGGCTTGCCGAAAAGATCGGCGTTCCCGTCGAGTTCGTTGATGTTTCCGGCGATGCCCGTATTTCGATGCTCGTTTCCGGCCAGATCGATGTCGCCGTTGCGAATACGTCGGCAACGCTCGAGCGGGCCACGACTGTTAATTTCACGATCCCCTACAACCGCGCCGGGCTCCGCGTCATCGTGCAGAAGGATGCGGGCATCAAGGAACTGAAGGACCTGGCTGGCAAGGCGGTCGTCGTCGGCCGCGGCACCACGGGTGAAACCTTCCTGAAGGCCGCCGTGCCGGAAGCCCAGTTGGTCTATGTCGACCAG
This sequence comes from Rhizobium sp. SVR5-2C, assembly GCF_056755115.1. Classification (NCBI taxonomy): domain Bacteria; kingdom Pseudomonadati; phylum Pseudomonadota; class Alphaproteobacteria; order Hyphomicrobiales; family Rhizobiaceae; genus Rhizobium; species Rhizobium sp. SVR5-2C. Next base: position 25,453 of record NZ_JBNDHT010000048.1, read on the forward strand.
TTTGCGCCGGATGGCGTCTTGCAGTTGCAGCAGAAACGCGTTGTTGCGGCGATCGAAGATTCCTCGCTGCTCGACTATCTCGCAACGAAGAACCCGTCGCTGGTCACGCTGCCCGGCCTCTATTCCAACGATCCGATCGGCATTGCCGTCGCCAAGGGCGACCCGGAGTTCGTCCGGTGGCTCGATATGTTCGTCTCCGACTACATTCAATCGGGCGCTTACGAAGCCAACTACAAGAAATGGTGGGGTGCGGAATCCAACCCGCCGGCTCTGAACCCGCAGTGGTAAAACCCAAGGCCGCCTTCGGGCGGCCTTTTCCGTTCAAGACGTGGCGCGGAGCACGAAACGCGTCGGAACGGTGATCGGCGGCTGACCCGGCTCGAAACCTTCGGGGTTTGCGATGAAGGCGACGATATGCCGGACGTAATCCGACTTGTCGTAGCCGATGGAAGAGATCGGGTAGGCGTCGAAATCCGTCAGTGACAGGTTGTCGAAACCGTACAGCCTGAAGCGTGGCGGTCTATCTCCCGGAAAGTCGGAACGGCAGACGTCGAGAATACCCATGGCCATGGCGTCGGACGTACAGAAGATCGCGTCCGGACAATCGTCGCCCGTCAGGATCGACGCGGCAGCATGGCCGCTGGCGTAGGAATAGTCACCCTGGACCGTTCGCACCAGCTCGATCCGATGTTTTGCAAAAGCCTGGCGATAAAGACCGATGCGCGCGTGCTCTACCGGTGAAGAGGCGCGGCCCGTGACGAGCCCGGCAGTCTTCACACGCTTCCGCGCCGCGTCGGCCACAGCGTCCTCGATGCCGATCGCTTCGTCCGGCATCACCACCGGGGCCAGCTGGTCGTGCAGGCCATTCAGCATGACGACCAGATCTGACCGGAACATGCGCCTGACGGTTGCAGCATCGGCGAAGTCCGAAAACACCAGTGCGGCATCGACGTGATAGGCGACGCCGTTGCGCAAGAATTCCTCGACGCGCGCAACGGAGCCGATGCGGATGAGGATGACCTGCTTGCCGATCGCCTGGATCTGGTCGATCAGCCGGTCGAAAAGGTCGAGGTCAGAAAGATCGTGGATATGATTGACGACGACCGCGACGAGATTGACCGTCTTGGTCGTCAGGCTCCGGGCCAGCAGATTGGGCTTGTAGCCGAGGGCCGTCGCAGCCTCGATCACCCGCTCGCGCTTCTCGTCGGAAACCGGCCGCGGCTCGGCGGAAAGAGCACGGCTTGCAACCGCGCGCGAAACACCCGCAACGCGCGCAACATCTGCGATCGTCGGCGCGGCGTCGCGGCTCGTCGATGACTTCATTTCTGCAGTTCCAACCTTTTTCCGGTGTGATATCGCAAGCTCAACGACCTTGGCTAGCTGGCCCCCGCCTTTTCGCGGTCAAAACTGCCAGAATGCGACGCTCTGTGCAATTCCACCTGTGCTGTAGGAACTGCAGCTATAGCCAGGAGGCCGGTGACCTGGGCAATCTGCCTTCGGGATCGATTGCACGGAGCTCCGGCCCGCCCGGCTCGTTCCACGTCCATAGTGCCACGCATGTGCCGCCATGCGACATGAAGGACGGATAGATCACGCCGTGATAACCCGATGCCATCAGCCGTTCGCGGAGATGGTGGGTCGCCGGTACCTTGCCTTCGTCCATCAGCAAGCGCCATTCGCAATGATGGATGTCGGCAGAGGTATCGAACTCGCGCAGAAGTGCCGCGTCCATCGTATCCGCCAGGCGCGCGCCTTTGAGCTCTAGTTGTGCGATCATTGCAGGATGCTGGACGAAGCCCTGGTTATATTCCGCCCAGGCCGTCGACAACTCCCGAGCCGCGTAGATCGTCGGCGCTCCCACTGGATTCCACCGGCCGCCAAAGCGACCGGCGCCCTCGCCGGATAGCGGCGCATAGGCCCATTTCGGAACGAAGGCGCGCCAGAGAAGCGTAGCTGCGCCGGGTTGCGTCTCAGGCATAGACGCCGGACCGCACGGCCTCGAGATAGGCAAGGACCCGGTCGGCTTTGCCTTCGCCGACGAGATCGAACGCCGTCTTGCCGCCCCAGCCGGGGATCGGCTGATGCTTGAACCAGATCACCGCGCGGTTCTCGTCGCCAGCCATCTCGCTTGCCATGGAAAGGATGCGGACGACGTTGCTGAGCGCGCTATCGACCTTGCGGGCGCTCGACTGCGCCGTCAACGTGTTGCGGGCAACGCCGATCAGCCGCGCGAGTTCGGCGAGCGTGACGCCAAGCTCTTCAGCAACGCGGCGGGGGGACAGAAACGAGGAGTGCTCGTCACCGAAGTGAGCAGCGATATTATTGAACCTCGCGGCTACCATGGCCTAGCCTTTGCATATTTTGATCACTGTGCAATCAAAATATGCTCAAACTACGCTCATTTCAAGTTTCGCTTCGCCAGAATGGATCGCGCCGTTCGAAGAAAGCGGCAATGCCTTCGCGCGCCTCATCCGTTTCCCAGGTATCTGCCAGTTGCTCTATGACCCCTTCGATGACCGCATCTGTAATCGGCGTACCCAACGAACGGGCGAGTGTCTTGGCTCGCGCGACTGCCCCGGGTGATGCCTTCAGGAAATGCGCGACCTCGGCTTCGACTGCTGCATCCAAGTCCTCCGCCGGAACGACATATTGAACAAGACCGGCGGCCTTTGCTTCCAATGCGCTGATAAGTTTGCCGGACATGAACAGCGGTCGCGCGGCGCCCTCGCCGATGCGCGCGATGACAAAAGGACTGATCGTCGCCGGGATGATGCCGAGGCGAACTTCCGTGAGCCCGAAACGCGCGCCTTCGGAGACGATCACCAGATCGCAAATGCTAAGTAGGCCGATACCGCCGCCGAAAGCATTGCCTTGCACCCTGGCGATTACTGGTTTCGGAATATCGTTCAAGGCACGGAACATGGTTGCAAGACGCCTTGCCTCGGAAATCCGCTCGGCGCGTTCGGCTTCGAATTGCATGCGCATCCAGCCGAGATCGCCGCCTGCGCAAAAGCTTGCGCCGTCTCCCGCAAGCACGATGACCCGCACGCGGCGGTCGGCGCCAAGCTCCTTTGCCGCGGCCGTAAGTTCATCCATCATCTCTGCCGATATCGCATTGTGCTTCTCGGCTCGCGCAAGCGTCAGCCGCGTGACACCACGCGCGTCGGTCTCGATGCGAAGTGTCTGAGGCATCACGAAGCACTCCTCAAAGTACGAGCAAAGGCGGCCGCCTGCTGCAGCCTTTCTTCCGCAAGCCCGGTCGAATAGCTTTTCGCGGCAAGATGGCGCGCGACCGCCAGGGTGTCGACATTGCCCTTGGCGCCCGGCGCATAAGGACAACCTCCAAGCCCGCCGATTGAGGCATCGAAGGTGCGAAGCCCGTGGTCCAGCGCGACATCGATGTTTTCGAGCGCGCGACCGGACGTATCGTGGAAATGGCCGGCCAGCATCGCAGCAGGTGCCTCTTGCAACACGGCCGCCAGCATCTTTGCGACGGCTTCCGGGGTCCCGCGGCCGATCGTGTCGCCAAGACTTATCTCATAGCAGCCGAGATCCCTCAGCCGTGCCGTAACCTCCGCGGCCTTGGCCGGGGAAACGGCACCTTCATAGGGGCATTCAACGACACAGCTGACATAGCCGCGCATCTTGATACCGTGCTCACGGCTGGCGTCGGCGACGGGCCGGAAGCGCTCGATGCTTTCGGGGATCGAGCAATTGATATTGCGCTGACAGAAGCTCTCGGAGGCTGAGGCGAAGATCGCGATCTCATCCGCCCTTGCCGCAAGTGCTGCCTCAAAGCCCTTCATGTTCGGGGTCAGCACGGCGTAGCGGACGCCCGGCTTGCGCCGAATGCCCGCCATCACTTCCGCTGCGTCCGCGAGTTGCGGCACCCATTTCGGGCTCACGAAGCTCGTGACCTCGATGCGCTCGTAGCCGCAATCCGAAAGCATATCGACAAGCGCGATCTTGTCCGCCGTCCCGATGAAACGCTCTTCGTTCTGCAGTCCATCGCGTGGAGCCATCTCGACAATCGAAACATATTCCTCCGCGGACGCCATCACGCCTCCTCCGGCTTCAGCGTCACGAGAACGGCGCCTTCTGAAACCTGCTGGCCCTCGCTCGCCTCAACGCTTTCCACGACGCCGTCACGCGCCGCAGTCAGCGTCAGTTCCATCTTCATCGCTTCCATGACGATCAACGGCTCGCCTTTCGACACCGTCGCACCTTCGCTCGCTCGCACGATCTTGATGAAGCCCGGCATCGGCGCGATGAGTCGATTTCCTGTCTCGGTTTCCGACGCAGCACCATCGAGCCGATCGGGAACCGTGAAGAGATGCGTATAACCGTCGAGGCTCAGGCTCAGCCGATGCGGCCCGCGCTCGATCTCGACCGGAACCTGCCTGCCATCGACCTCAACCTGAACGCGATCTCGATCGCGGCTGACAATCCTGATCGGGATCACACGGCGGCCGTCATGGACGGCGAACATGTCAAAGCCACGTGCCACGACCCGCAGAGAAGCGCCTTCGCCTGCATGTTCCAGGGTCACGATGCGCTGCATCTCGCCCCAGAGCTGCCAATGACCGAGCGTATCCCACGGACTGCCGCCGGACACGTTGGCATCAAGCGACAGCACCGCGGCAAGCGCAACCACGGTATCGGCAGCAGGCGGAATTGCCGTAAGCATCTCAAGATCGCGATCGATCAAGCCCGTATCGGGATGACCTGCGACGAAATCTTTCTGCCGGCTCAGATTGGCGAGGAAATCGATATTGCTGACCGTTCCCGCAATCCGCGACGCCTGCAGTGCATGGGTCAACCTCGCAAGCGCGGTTTGGCGGTCCGGTCCATGCACGATCATCTTGGCGATCAGCGGATCGTAGTGTGCGGAAATCCGGTCGCCGGACCTGACACCCGCGTCGATCCGCACTTCGACCGGAAAGCGCATCTGTTCGACAACGCCGGTTGCAGGCAGGAAACCCTTCGCCGGGTCCTCCGCATAGATGCGCGCTTCAAACGCCCAGCCATCGATGGAGAGGTCGGATTGGCTTGCAGGCAATGGTTCACCGGCGGCAATCCGCAGCTGCCATTCGACAAGATCAATGCCTGTGGTCGCCTCCGTCACCGGATGCTCAACTTGCAGGCGCGTGTTCATTTCCATGAAGAAGAATCGATCCGGCAGGAGCCCGTCCGAAACATCCGCGATGAATTCCACTGTCCCGGCGCCGCGATAGTCGATCGCATGCGCCGCACGCACGGCTGCCTCACCCATGGCGCGGCGCATCTCGGCCGTCATGCCGGGTGCCGGCGCCTCCTCGATCACCTTCTGGTGCCGCCGCTGCAGCGAGCAGTCACGCTCGAAAAGGTGAACGACATTGCCGTGCTGGTCTCCGAAAACCTGCACCTCGATATGGCGGGAGAGGAGCAGGTATTTTTCGAGGAGCACCGCATCGTCGCCGAAAGCCGCATGCGCCTCGCGCTTTGCTGCTTCGAGCGCCGCGGGAAAGTCTTCGGCCCGGTCGACACGGCGCATACCCTTGCCGCCGCCGCCTGCCCGCGGCTTGATGAGCACCGGGAAGCCAATCTCAGCGGCCCTGTCGGCCAGGAAGTCCGGCTCCTGACGGTCACCATGATAGCCGGGCACGACCGGAACGCGTGCTCTGTCCATCAATGCCTTGGCGGCATCCTTCAGACCCATTGCCCTAATTGCGGATGGCTGGGGTCCGATGAAGACCAGCCCGGCCGCTTCGACGGCCTCGGCAAAATCGGCATTTTCCGCAAGGAAACCGTAGCCCGGGTGGATCGCCTGAGCCCCGGCACGCGTGGCAGCCGCGACGATGCGCTCGATCGAAAGATAGCTTTCGTGCGCCGCCGCACCGCCAATGCGGATGGCCTCGTCGGCAAGCTCGGTGTGCAGCGCGCCGGTATCGGCGTCGGAATAGACGGCGACCGTATGGATGCCCATGCGACGCGCAGTGCGGATGATGCGGCAGGCGATTTCGCCACGATTGGCTATCAGGACCTTCGAGAACATCGCTGTTTCCTATTGCACCGCGACCACCTCGATCTCGAGCAGCCAGGCGGAATCGACGAGCCCGGCGACGACGAGCGTCGAGGCCGGAAGCAGCGAACCCAGATATTCGCTGCGGACTTCGCGATTGACTGCCAAATAGCTGCGGTCGGCGATGTAGGTGTTGATCTTAACGATGTCCGATTTGCTCATGCCCGCGGCCCGGAGCTGGGCATCGATGTTCTGCCAGACCTGCCGGGCCTGCGCGGCAAAATCCTCCGGGATCGCCTGCCCCGGCAGGACCGGAACCTGGCCGCTGACGAACAGCAGCCTTTCGAAATTCTCCAGCCTCACGGCCTGGGAGTAACCGCCCTGCGGCTGGGGTGCATCGAGGGCGTTGATCGCTTCCCGTTTCATGTCTTCCTCACATCCTGAACAAACCAAAACGCGTTTCTTCGACCGGCGCGTTGAGCGCCGCCGAAAGCGAGAGCCCGAGCACGTCGCGGCTCTTCAACGGATCGATGATGCCATCGTCCCAAAGGCGTGCGGAGGCGTAGAGCGGATGGCTCTGGCTCTCAAAAAGATCGAGAATGGGCTTCTTGAAGGCCGCCTCATCATCGGCACTCCAGGCTGTTCCCGCGCGATTGAGCGCTTCGCTTCGAACGGTGGCAAGAACGCCCGCCGCCTGCTCACCTCCCATGACAGAGATCCGGCTGTTCGGCCATGTCCACAGGAAGCGCGGCGAGTAGGCGCGGCCGGCCATGCCGTAGTTGCCAGCGCCGAAGGAGCCGCCGATCAGCATCGTAATCTTCGGCATCCTGGTTGTTGCCACCGCCGTGACCAGCTTGGCGCCGTGCTTGGCAATGCCTTCCGTCTCGTATTTCCGCCCGACCATGAAACCGGTGATGTTCTGCAGGAAGACCAGCGGGATCTTCCGCTGTGAGCAGAGCTCGACGAAATGCGTGCCCTTTACTGCGGATTCGGAAAAGAGCACGCCGTTATTGGCAATGATCCCGACCGGAATGCCATGGATATGGGCGAAGCCGCAGACGAGAGTGGTCCCGTAGCGCGCCTTGAACTCGTCGAACCGCGAACCGTCCACAATGCGGGCGATCACCTCACGAACCTCGTAGGGTGTGCGAAGATCGGCCGGTATGATGCCTGCGATTTCCGCCGGATCGTAGAGCGGCGGCTCCGGCTCGCGAAGCTCGATCGTCAGCGCCTTCACCCGGTTCAGCGAAGCAACGGCCCGGCGCGCCAGCGCCAAGGCATGGGCGTCGTCGCGCGCCAGATGATCGGCAACGCCGGAAACGCGGGTGTGCACATCGCCGCCGCCGAGATCCTCCGCCGAGACGACTTCGCCGGTCGCTGCTTTCACGAGCGGCGGGCCGGCGAGAAAGATCGTTCCCTGTCCCTCGACGATGATCGCTTCATCCGACATGGCCGGAACATAGGCCCCGCCCGCCGTGCAGGAGCCCATGACCACGGCAATCTGCGGAATACCGGCCGCCGACATGTTCGCCTGATTGTAGAAGATGCGGCCGAAGTGCTCGCGGTCTGGAAAGACCTCGTCCTGGTTCGGCAGATTGGCACCGCCGGAGTCGACGAGATAGAGGCAGGGCAGATTGTTCTCTGCCGCGATCTCCTGCGCTCTGAGATGCTTCTTCACCGTCATCGGATAGTAGGTACCGCCTTTGACGGTCGCATCGTTGCAGACGATCATGCATTCGCGTCCGGCGACACGCCCGATGCCCGTGATCAGCCCGGCGCCCGGCGCCTCGTCGCCGTACATGCCGTAGGCGGCGGTCGTGCCGATTTCCAGAAACGGCGTTGCCGGATCGATCAGTCCCATCACCCGATCCCGCGGCAGCATCTTGCCGCGGCTCACATGCCTTTCCCGCGCCCCTGCGCCGCCGCCGTTCGCGGCCGTGCGCGCTGCTTCTTCAACGATCTGGCTTGCCGCCCGCATCGCCGCCTGATTGACCCTGAAGGTTTCGGAACTGGTCGAAATCTGGGATTTGAGTACGGTCATGCCGTCTCCGCAAAGAGTTCGCGCCCGATCAGCATGCGCCGGATTTCGGAGGTTCCGGCGCCGATCTCGTAAAGCTTGGCATCCCTCAGCAGCCGCCCCACGGCGTAGTCGTTGGTGTAGCCGTTGCCGCCCAGCGCCTGGATCGCTTCGAGCGCCATTCCCGTCGCCTTTTCCGCTGCGTAGAGAATGCAACCGGCGGCATCCTTTCGGGTCGTCTCGCCGCGGTCGCAGGCAGCCGCGACCGCGTAGACATAGGCGCGTGCCGTGTTCAGCGTCACATACATGTCGGCAACCTTGCCCTGCATCAGCTGGAACTCGCCTATCGCCTGTCCGAACTGCTTGCGTTCATGCAGATAGGGCAGGACGATGTCCATGCATGCCGCCATGATGCCGAGCGGTCCGGCGGAAAGCACCACACGCTCGTAGTCCAGCCCCGACATCAGTACCTTGACGCCGCCGCCGACGGTCCCCAGGACGTTCTCCTCGGGCACCTCGCAATCCGCAAAGACCAGCTCGCAGGTGTTCGAACCGCGCATTCCGAGCTTGTCGAGTTTCTGGCCAGTCGAAAAGCCCTTGAAGGTCTTTTCGACGAGGAAGGCGGTGATACCGCGCGGCCCCCCTTGCGGATCGGTCTTCGCATAGATCACCAGAACATCGGCATCCGGACCGTTGGTGATCCACATCTTGCTGCCGTTCAGCACATAGCGGTCGCCGAGCTTGTCAGCCCGAAGCTTCATGGAGACGACATCCGAACCGGAGCCCGGCTCCGACATGGCCAGCGCGCCGACATGCTCGCCCGAAATCAGCTTCGGCAGATAGCGGGCTTTCTGCGCGTCATTGCCGTTGCGGTTGATCTGGTTGACACAGAGATTGGAATGCGCGCCGTAGCTCAATCCGACCGAGGCCGACGCCCGGCTGATTTCCTCCATGGCGACGCAGTGCGCCAGGTAGCCGAGGCCAGCACCACCATGGCTCTCATCGGCGGTGATGCCGAGCAGGCCCATGTCTCCCATCTCACGCCAGAGCGGCGCCGGGAAACTGTTACTGCGATCGGTCTCTTCCGCCAGCGGTGCGATACGCTCGCTTGCAAACCGCCTGACGCTTTCGCGCAATGCCTCGATCTCGTCGCCGAGGGCGAAATTCAAACCGCCTGAATACATCCGGCCTCTCCTCCTAGCCGCCGATCCCGCGTCAGCAAATCTATTCCCCTCCCGAGATCGCAGGTTGATCAGTAGTCCGGAAAGCAGCTCCTCTTCCGCCCATCCGTCCACGATCAGGACAATAGCACCCGATCCGCGGAATTTCCGCGCCAAAAATGGCGCTGGCGCGCATCAATCGAAAAGCAGCTTACTATGATCGCGATATTTTCGTAATGGCATCGCACCTGTCGGACGCTAGGCGGCCAGACGTCGCCTTGAGGCGACCACGAGCCGGCGCTCCCACCAGATGAGCGCGAGGCTGGAAGCGACGATCAACAGCGCACCGGCAAAGACGTTCGGCGTCGGAACTTCTGCCCAGATGAGATAACCATAGAGAAAGGCCCAGACGAGGCCGCTATATTCGATGGGCGCAAGCGTCGAGGCGGGCGCATGGCGAAAACCCTCGTAGAGCAGATACTGGCCGGCAGCGCTGACGCAGCCCAGCCCGATCATCAGGCACCAGTCGAAGAGATCAGGCGATTTCCAGACCCAGGGAAGCGCCGCTCCGCAAGCGACGACAAAAAGCAAACTCGTCGCCATCATCTGATTCATCGTGCTTTCCGCATGGCTCAGCCGCAGAAGGACGACGCTCCAGGCCCAACAGAAACCTGCAAACAGGACCATCCCGGCCGGGATGAGGCTTGGCGCCTGTGCCGGGTTCGCGGCAAGCACCACGCCCGCAAAGCCGCCGATGCAGGCTAGCCAGCGAACCGGACCGACTTTCTCGCGAAGCACGAAAATCGACAAAACAACAACGATGACAGGCGCGCAGAAATACATCGTCGTGATCTCGGCAAGCCCGAGATGGCGCGCTGATGAATAATAGGCGAGCCAGGCGACGAACATCAGCAGCGCGCGGGTCAGGAGCAGGCCCCGCTGGGCGCTTTTCAGGATCGACGGATGACGGCGCCGACGCACGAAGATGCCGGCGAAGATGACGATGACGATGCTACGGAGGAAAAGGATCTGCGGCACCGAATAGTCCGCGACCAGCCATTTCACGATCGCATCCTGGACGGCAAAGAGCGAATAGCCGATGCACGCCAGCGCTATGCCAAAAAGCGGCGACGGCGCCTCATCGGCTGATCTCAAAAACATGGGAGCCTGCGAAGGAAAATGCGTTTGAATACGCCACCCGGAGTAGCAACCAGCGCTCGCGTTGACAATGGCAACGCGACGCAAGCATGCATATTTTCTCATGGTTCTGCTGCAAACTTCTTGCTGACGGATGTGATGGCATTGATGATCACGGCTACCCCGGAGTTTGCGACAGAATCGACCCTTGTCATCGTCGCGATTCACGAGGTCTGGATGCGCTGATCTGAGCGGTCGCGCCGCTTGACAGCTTCCGGCAAAGAGAGGAAAGATCGCGCATGGGGTTGCGATCACCCCACGAGGCGACAGCCGAAGCATCGCGTCCATTCGACCGCTCACCCGGAGGACGCATGATGTCATCACCTCTTGAAATTTCCTCCGAAAATTTGTCCGGCAAGTTAGCGCCGACGTCCGCATCGACGAGGGCTTCGGCGGCAACCCGCACCTTGATACCAGGCTCGGAAGGCGGCCTCGAATCCTGCGCCGGGCGCGGCCATCCGGCCGGCAACGCAAAAGGCCGGGACCAAGCGATAGGTCATTTCGGCAGTGAGACCCGTGCAAAGTAGCCATCCCGCCACATGTCTTTTCGCGGCGCGCGCGCTGCGCGATTTCGGTGACGGCTTCGTCGCCATCCTGTTACCGGTCTACCTGCTCGTTCTCGGATTTTCCCCGCTGCAGGTCGGCATCATCGCGACAGCATCGCTGTTTGGCTCTGCACTCTTGACGATCGCCGTCGGCTTCCTCGGAGTCCGCTATGATCTCCGCTGGTTACTTCTGGCCGCCGCAAGCCTGATGACTGCCACGGGTGTGGCAATGTCGCTGATGGACGATTACTTGCTGCTGCTGGTGATCGCATTCGCCGGCACAATCAATCCGTCGGCCGGCAGCGTGAGTGTCTTCGTGCCACTGGAACACGCGGCACTCACCCGCGAAGTGAACGATGCGCTGCGGACGAAGATGTTTGCTCGCTACAGCCTCGTGGGGGCGCTCGCAGGTGCCGCCGGCGCGCTCGCGGCCGCCCTGCCCGATCTAACAAGTGCCATAGGGCTTGGCCAACTGACCGCAATCAAGCTGATGTTCGTGCTTTACGCGCTCCTGGGCACTGCCGGCGGCCTCCTTTATGCACGCATCCCAACGCGTATTGCTAGCCACAAGCCTACCCAAGCCGCCGCACTCGGTCCCTCGCGCGCCATTGTCTTGAAGCTTGCAGCGCTGTTCAGCCTCGACGCCTTCGCAGGGGGCTTCGTTGTCCAGTCGCTACTCGCCCTCTGGCTGTTCAAGCGTTTCGATCTGTCGCTCTCCGAAGCCGGAGTGTTCTTCTTCTGGACGGGCGTGCTGTCGGCGTTCTCCTTTCCTGTCGCCGCATGGCTGTCGCGGCGCATCGGACTGATCAACACCATGGTGTTCACCCATATTCCATCGAGCGTTGCCCTGATGCTGGCGGCATTTGCGCCCACCCTGCCCGTCGCACTCAGCTTGCTGCTGATCCGGGCGGCGCTCTCGCAGATGGATGTGCCGACGCGATCTTCCTACGTGATGGCCGTTGTGACGGAGGCGGAGCGAGCGGCCGCCGCGAGCTTCACATCCGTGCCGCGCAGCCTAGCCGCAGCGGCCAGCCCCGCGCTTGCGGGTGCTCTCTTTGCCGCCTCATACCGAGCCTGGCCGCTCCTCATCTGCGCTACGCTGAAGATCGTCTATGACCTGCTATTGTTGCTGCAGTTCCGGCAGCTCAAACCACCGGAAGAAAGCTGACACGGAGCAGTCCAACATCCTGCATTGCGGCGGCGGCCGCTTTTCTTCAGCGATCCAGATCAAGCTTCAGCTGCTCGCCGCCGCGGGTTTTTACGAGGTAAGGGTTCGGCGCTCTCATCAGCTCAATCCGCTGGAGCAACCGCCCGCGACGTTCGAGGTCGCGCTCGCGGGCCGAACGCGACGCGGCAACGAAATCCAGGGCATTCTTGATGACAAGCTCTGCGTGAGTCATGAGAACCTCCACGAAAGTTTGTTCACTATATGTTCTTATTTTAGCCGGAAGTCAATCCGAGTGATCATACGCTCCCGGCGCGGTTTGCCCGCTGACGAACTCGGGATCATCCTTAGGAATTAACCGATATTTAAGCATGTTCTTGCCTAAGCCGAATTTTCTTGCCATGCTGAGTGCTCAATTGAGGGGTTTAGAGCATGGATATTCACAGCCTGAATGCTGAACCAACGCAGTATGCGCAGCGCCTTCTCGATTGCCGGGCATCCTTCGAACCAATGTTTCTTGAGATCATCAAGGAAGCGCAGAAGAACGGCTTTGAGCCGGCTGAGGTCGCTATGGCGATCGCCGATGCTGCTGACGACATGATCTTGGCTCTCGCCTCGAAGCTGCGTACGGCGCACTAAGCCGGCCTTTTTTCGGCCGACGGACGGATGGCTCCGATGACCGCCGATCCCTCAAAGGGGTCGGCGGCAGCGTTCTGACGCTCTCGTTTTCCGGATCAGAGAATAACGGGACAATGCTGGCGCTGGGCCTTTCCTGCCGGCCCTTTCCTTTCTATGCTGTCGGCATCTCGCACGACCGACAAAGCGCATGCTGATCCGCCAGGGGCACGAACGAAACGAACAAATCGATAGGAAGCTAGCCTCGTGGCTCGCCGCGATCGCGGGCGCGTTGAACGCAGCAGCGTTTTACGCGGTCGGCTTCTTCTCCGCTAACATGACCGGAAACGTCTCGACATTCTCCGATCATATTGCCGTTGGCGCATGGTTTTCCGGCCTGTTCTATCTTGCGATCGTCGTCACCTTCATCGTCGGCGCCACCATCTCGACCCTGCTCATCAATGCCGGCCGCAGACGCAACATGCATGGCATCTATGCCTATAGCATCCTGACCGAAGCGATCCTGCTTGCGATCCTCGGCTGCGCCGACCTTTGGCTGCTTGGAGCCTGGCGCGCGCCGGTGCTGGTCATCGGCCTTGCCTTTCTCATGGGCCTTCAAAATGCTGTCGTCACGCGCATTTCGGACGCGCGGGTGAGAACAACCCATATCTCGGGAATGGCGACCGATATCGGGATCGAGCTGGGGATGGCATTTGACATCCTCCGCGGTAAGGAGCCGTCGAGCGAGGCACGACATAACCGCGCCAAGCTCCTTTTGCATGTCCATACGATCCTCGCCTTTCTGGTTGGCGGGATCGTCGGGGTTCTGGCCTATCGCGCCGTCGGTGGTTTCATGCTGATCGGCGCCGCCGCACTACTGCTGATGATCGCCGCGACCGGCATTTCCCGCGCACGGAACCAGCGCGCGCAGGCCGTCTCGTAGAGGCGCTACCTCAGAGGCGCTGCAGACAAAAGGAAAAATGCGCATCCGGGTCCAGCGTCAGATATTCGAAGCGCCATCCGTAATCGGCACAGAACTTGTGGACGGCTTCCACCACGCCATAGACGATCGGCTTGACGGTGTTGCCGGTACAGAAGTCGTGGCCCGCAATCCTGCCACCCCGGTTGACCTTGCTGTTTGAGAGCACCAGTTCCTGCCAGGTGAGGTCGAAGGAGTGGTCCGTATCGATGTATAGCCAGTCGAAAAAGCCGTCCTCGAACGTGCGCAAGACGTCGAGCGACGTACCCTGCCTTATCTCCACCGTTCCATCGGCTATCTCGCCGCCGAACTTCTCGCGCACAGTGGCCATGCCGGCGGAGTAGCGATCCATGCCCCATGGGTCGATGAGGAAAAGCTTGGCGGGGCGATTGCGCTTGAGAATTTCTGCCGTGAACTCGCCTTCGGCGACGCCGATCTCGGCCGCGATCCCGCCATTCGGCAGACGATGCAGAAGCTCGTTGCGATCCGGCAGCAGCTTGGCGCCTTCGGTATGAACGAAATCCAGCCTTGTACGCGGTGTGCTATTCCTCAGGCGTAACCGCTCTTCGCGCGTTTTCACTCTATGCTCCATGAGAGAATGATTTCATGATCGGCACAGCACCAAGGGTGCCGGGATGCAGTCTATCTCTATACACAAATCCCGGCTTGCGAAACTCACGAGGCGAGGCATCCGCCGCCCTTCACAACAATCTGAAGGGCGTGCTGCGGCAGGATGGTGATTGCCGGTCAGAAAAAATTGGAGAAAAATCCCGGCAACGGTCTTGCAGTTCGACGCCGATATCGTTAGAGAGCCATCCACGCTAGGTGCTGCGGCACCCGGGGGCGATTAGCTCAGTTGGTAGAGCGCCTCGTTTACACCGAGGATGTCGGGAGTTCGAGTCTCTCATCGCCCACCATGCTTTCCATAAAAAATCGTTCGTTCTCGAAGCAAAATTAATTGCTTAGCAACTCTCGTCCACGTGCAATTCCCCTCACCTATCGGCCTAAACCGCCCCTTGATTTTAAAAGGGAACCCGAAACGCTCCCCTCACCCCTCCAGCAGGCAGACATTACAAGCGCTTTAGCGGCTCTATGGCGTAGACCGCGCCCCTAGGGTCTCCGGGAAATTTAGCTTGAAGAAAATCTATTCATCAGAAATGTCTCCGGATAAATCTTGATCCACATTTTCCGGCAGTTGCCCCCGTGGTATCAACCCACCGGGAACTCGGGGAACGTCGCATGCCAGAGTGGGGTGTTAGACGCCGTTCGATGTCAACACGGGAGCTTGTAAAAGTAGCCATGGGGCTCTATCCCGAACTAAGCGGGCAGCGTGACAGCTTTGATGTTTTCTTCCGGATAGCAAGTGCAGCCATCCACGCCGATGAGTTGCCTAACAAGGACTTGGATACGGCTATCTATTTGGGAGAGAGACTGCTTGGCTTGTTGACGAAAATCCAGGCCCACGATGCCCTTGACGCTGAACTTCCGCTCGACTGACATTAAGCGACTAGCAGATAGGCCGGTGTATTTAAGCGATTAAAGACCAAGTGTGATTGCGGAGAGGTGTCGATGCGAGGGCAGTGGCAAGGCAATTATAGCGGGTATTCTTCTGGACAAGTTACGCTTCAGATTGACGAGTACGAAACGCACTTCGCCGGCAGAGCGTGCGTATTCGAGGCCGGTAACGACTACGGAATTTACGTTTGCGGGTTCCAGACTCAGGACAAAAAGGATCATCAACAGCTTAAAGTGCCGGTCACAATTCAGCGATATCTTGATGCCACCGACATACCCAGATCGGAGTTATCCTCCTCTTTCCCCGGTATTGATTTTCCTACACACGCTTTGATCGACCTGAAAATGTTGAGCAAAGGGCTGCGCGTTACCGCCACAACGATGATGGACACCAAAACGCTTGGAACAATTACTTCTCTGCTGACCCGTGGATCTGCGGAAAAGAAGAGCAAGCTGGTCGTAGACAAGACGGTCAGGAGCTGGGAAAGGTTCAAACAAATGGTGGGATCGATGGAGCCTGACCGCTTCATCTTTCGAGGTCAGCCTGTTGTTAACCGACTTAGAACCTCATTTCATCGGACCAATCGAAGCGACTTGCATAAGTTTCAAGCGGACGACATCCCTCAGTTGCATGCAATGGTGACCTCAAAAACAAACCATTACTTCGATCTTCGTGACAACGTACAGAATGCGGCTTTCTGGAATTTGCTCCAACATCATGGCTATCCCACGCCCTTGCTAGATTGGACGCATTCACCCTATGTCGCCGCATACTTTGCTTTCAGAGAAAAGCCCCAAGGCGCAATTGAGGCAAACCGTAAGATCAGGATATTTATGTTCGATCGGGCTGCTTGGCTTAGCGATTTTCGTCAGATTTACAGCGTTGTAAACGTCAGGCCGCACTTCTCTCTTCTCAATCCCATCGCACTTGAAAATCCGCGGGCATTGCCGCAACAAGCAATTTGCTCGATCACAACCGTCGATGATGTCGAAGATTACTTGACCCAATGTGGCAAGGCAGCGAACAAGACATACCTCAGCGTTTTCGAACTACCCTTTACTGAGCGTGGCCCAGTTTTAACGGAACTTCGCTTGATGGGAGTGGCCGCCGGCTCTCTTTTTCCAGGAATTGACGGAGCATGCGAAGAGATGAAACTGAAAAATTTTCGGTATTAGCGCTGCGATGGTGCCCCATGCGGGAGTAAGGCAATCCGTCAGAGTCAACAGCTTGCCAATTTTTTGAGACAAAAAGACGGTTTGCGAAATCATCTTGCTTTTCGCCGGTAGTGTCTCACGTGATCTCGTAGATCGCCGCTTCTTCGCACCTGCCGGGCACACCAAAGAAAACCCCGCAGAGCGACCGCGGGGTTTTTCTCGATCGTCTGCTTAATGTTACTGGCAGTTGCCACCGGCATCCTTGGCTGTACCAGCTACGGGCTTACCCGCCTTGTTGGCTGCGGTCTTGCCCTGAACGCAGTCCGAGGACTCTCTGATATCACTCCCGGCGGCATCACTCCCGCCATTGAAGTTACCGCTCGTGTTCTGATTTTGCGCGCCGCCAGAACCGCCGGTGGCGCCGGAACCGCTCGTGCTGCCGGAACCGCCGCTCCCACCCGATCCGCCGCTGGCCTGAGCCATCGCCGACGTTGCAAGACCGATCGAAAGTGCGGAGACCGTGATGAGTTTCAAAAGCATTGGATTCTCCTATTCTTGCTTTTGCTTCTGGGGGGGCGAACTCCAGCATGAAAAATTAGTTCCACCTTAAATTCTCACTCGATCTCGTAAATCGCCGCCTCGTCCTGCTCCTCTCGAAGCCCCTTATAAGAGGCGTGCCGCAGCTTCCCGTCATGCGTCCAGGCGCGGTATTCGATCTCGGCAATGAGTATCGGTTTCACATAGACCGCATCGCGCTCTTCCTGCCGGTATCGGCGGCTGACCATCCGCTCACGAGGCAGGTCTATCCTGATAGAACGGATAGTCGATGTAGCCTTCGGGTCCCTGCGTGTAGAAGGTTTTGGTGTCCCACTCATTGAGTGGCCATCCGTTACGAAGCCGCTCAACCAGGTCAGGATTGGCCAGAAACGGCTTGCCCACCGCGATCAGGTCTGCCTCATCATTGTCGATTGCGGCTTGCCCGTTCGTTTCGAGGTAGCCGCCGGAAAGAATCAGCGGTCGCTGAGAGGCCTTCCGAAAATCTCGAAGGTAATTGCTGGGAATCGAGACATCGTCGGCCCAGCGCGTTTGATCGCTAACGTGTACGTAGGCGATGTCGCGCTTTGCGAGTTCAGCCGCCAGCCGTAGATAGGTCTCAGCCTCGTCTTCAAACGCAGGCATTTCATTGAATCGGCCAAAGGGGGACAAGCGGATGCCGGTGCGCTCGCGGCCAATCGCGTCGATTACGGCGTCTACTGTTTCGAGTGTAAAGCGGATCCGATTGTCAATCGAACCGCCGTAACGATCGTTGCGCGTGTTTAACGCCCCATTGATAAACTGGTCGTGGAGATAGCCATTGGCGGCATGAATCTCGACGCCGTCAAAGCCGCCCTCGAGGGCATTGCGGGCAGCCTGCGCGAACTCGCCAACGATAATTGGCACCTCGTCCGTCAGCAGAGCTCGGGGCTTACTTTGGAGAAGAAAAGCTGGCTTGCCGCCCGCGTCGAAGGCCATGGAGATGGCTTTCGTCGCCCCTACGTCTGTGGAGCTAACAGTGGCTTGGCCATGTGGCTGATGCGAGACATGACTCGCTCGGCCGCCATGCCGGAGCTGACCGAAAATCACCCCACCATGATCATGCACCTCACCGGTAACATGGCGCCAGGCCTCGATTTGGGTCCGGGTATATAGGCCAGGCTCGAACGCCCAGGTCCGGGCCCATTCGCTGATGGCGATACTGCCGGTCACGATGAATGCGGCGCCGGCACGCTGCGCAAAAT
>NZ_JBNDHT010000049.1:0-43243 GCF_056755115.1 Rhizobium sp. SVR5-2C
GGATTTGATGCCGTCGGCTCCTGAGAAGGCTCTGATATGCCGCGTCTTGCACCAGTGCATGCTTGAAGACGTAGGTCGCCTCGGGGGCGGTGCCATTCCGCAGGACCAACTCGGATTTTTCGAGATTGTAAAGATCATCCCTGAGCCTGGCGGCATCGCATCCGGCGACTGCCGCCAGCAGCCGGTAGTGGAAGACGCGACCGATGCACGCGCCGATCTGCGCCATGTTCTTGACCGAAGAGAGTCGGTCGAGGCGGGCCATCAGTGAATCCTGCAAAGTCGATGGGATCGCAAGCACTGGCAATGGACTCTTCAATCGATAATCATTGCCGGCGTCGACAAGGAAGCCGGACTCAAGGACGGTCTTCGTCAACTCCTCGACGAACAGCGGCACGCCCTCCGTCCTGGCCAAAATCTGGTTCTTGACGTCCGAAGGCAGAGTCCTGCCGCCGGCTACCCGGTCTACGATCGCTGCTCCTTGATCGCGCTCGAGACGGCCAAGCGAGAGGGCCGTCACATGTGACAATCCCCGCCAAGGCGGGCGGAATTCGGGACGAAATGTGACGATGAGAAGCACCGGCAGATCGGGCAGGCGTGCGATGAGCATGTCGAGCCATTCGGCTGTCGTCGGATCAAGCCAATGCGCATCCTCTACGACCATCGTAGTGGGGTGGTTCGCCGCGATCCCTTCAAGCTGTTGGATGAGAACGCTGAGCGTACGGGCCTTCTGCGCTTGCGGTGTCAGCGTCAGCGGCGCATAGCGGCCAGTGGTGTCGATTGACAACAGAGCTGCCAGAAGCCGGCCAGCTTCGGTTATGTCCGGGGTCGATCGGAGCATCAGCGCCTCGATCTTGTCCAGCTTCGCGGTTGTACTGTCGGTCCTTCCAAGTCTGGCAGCGCGCCCAAGCTGCTGGATCACCGGGTAGAGTGCGCTGTTTACGTGGTAGGGGGAACAGAAGTAGCGTTGCCGTGTGTGTGGCTCGGTGCTCAGGCGCTCTTCCAACGCCGCTGTCAGGCGCGACTTGCCAATGCCGGGCTCCCCCGACAGCATCACCGCCTGACCTTTTCCTGTCCGGGCCTTCTGCCAGCGTTGAAGCAGAAGCTCCAATTCCTCGGATCGCCCTACCAGCGGCGTCGGTATGCCGTGCAGCGCATCGAAACGTCCCTCGGCATCGGCTTCGCCGGTGATGCGCCAGGCCGGGACGGGAGCTGCGAAGCCCTTGAGCTGCTGGAGACCGAGATCGATCATCTCAAACAACCCGGCAACCAGCCGGTGCGTGCTGTCGGCGATCACGACGGTGTTTGGCTCGGCCAAGGCCTGCAAGCGCGCCGCAAGGTTGGGCGTGTCGCCGACCACGGCCTCTTCCTGCGCTGATCCTTCGCCAATGAGATCGCCGACCACGACGAGACCGGTGGCGATGCCTATCCGGGCTTCCAGCGATTTGCCCAACGGCGATGTCAATCTGGCGGTCGCAGCCGCTGCCGCCAGGCTCGCCCGCACTGCCCGCTCAGCATCGTCTTCATGCGCCCTTGGCCAACCGAAATAGGCGAGCACGCCATCGCCCATGAGCTTGGCAACGCAACCATCGTACCGTGCAATCTCCGTCGACACCGCACTTTGATAGGCGCGCAGGACGTCGCGCATTTCCTCCGGATCGAGCCGCTGTGACAGCGCGGTCGAACCCACGAGATCAATGAACAGCATTGTCAACTGCCGCCGCTCGGCTTCGACTGGCGAAGGCGCTGGTGGGGAACTCGTTGGCGACATTGTGTCCAGTGCGGCAATCGCCGCCAGAACCTTGCGCCGCGGGCCGAGGGGTAAACCCAGCTCCTTCACGTCGTCTTCGCTGAGATGCCGAAGCGCATCGAAATCGACTTCGCTGTCGGTGAACGCCTTTGTGTACTTGTCCAGCCCGAGGCGGGCCAGCCATGAGGCGATGTCCGGCATGACAACTACCTCCCTGTAAGCAAGAATACCACAACTGTGGTCGCGCGGCACATAAGCGCTATGCACTTCCTAAAGTGCGCTCACCCGACGATCATCACTCATTCTCATCTGCAGTGTCGAGCCGGATACCCGATGCAAAGAGCAGCATCAATCGAAAATCGCAGTCCTATGAGCCTCGAGGCGGCTATGGCCAGGCGATGACAGGTTGGACTTTGCGTGACCTAGTTCGCGGGATCGTTCGTGAACTCGGAAGGGAGAATGGACTATCGTCGCCCAAACCGCGCTGAAGAGACGCTTACTCACCGCCCGTCACCACCCGGTGGCGGGTTTTTGATTCAGGACAGAACGATGTGACCGGTTCGTTGCCCATAAAAAGGCCGGCTTCAGGTTACAACGATGGTTTATGTACGAGCAATTCGAAGACCAACTTTCGAAAGTCTGCTGGATAGCTGGGGCGACAGACGCGGGAAAGACCAGCATCGCGCTCGCATTGGCTCGCAAATATCGCGTGCCCGTGTATCACTACGATGCTCATGATCTCCGTCACCACCAGCGGCTCGCGGAACGGGAACCCAGATATGCAGTCTTTCTGCGGCAAACGCTGGATGAGCGGTGGATGCGGCCTACACCGGAAGACCTGGCCTCGCGAGCCTGGCAATCCTTTCACGACCGTTTCCCGTTCGTGCTGGAGGACCTAACCACCCTGGCATTGCCGAATGGCATGCCGGTCATCGCCGAAGGCTATGGTTTGACGCCGCGCCTCGTGTCACCGCTATTGGGCGATCCATCGCAATTCGTCTGCCTATTGCCGTCAGATGAATTCAAAGACGATTCGATGCAAAAGCGCGGCAAGGGACAATTTGGCGGTGAGGTAAGCGATCCTCAACGCGCAGCCGACAATCTCAGACGGCGGGATCAAATTATTGCTGATCGGCTTCGTGTGGAGGCGCAGACACTCGGACGCGATATCATCGAAGCAGACGGATCGAAGTCGATCGACGAGCTCGCCGTTGCTATCGGCCAGCGTTTCCAGCTGCGAAGGCGTTGAAACCTTATGGCGAAATTCAAGACAGGAACGCCCACATCTTACACCGGCGATATAGCGGCAAAGATATTCATGCATACTCGCGCGCTGACAAAGCATTCATTTTACTCATGATCAGTCGACCGGGTCGATCCACTCGAGCGGCAAACGCGCGGCCATGATTGTCTCCTCACGGCGCGTTCCGCAGGAGGGGCCGAAGATGCTCCTTTATTCAATTGGGAAGCCGCTTTTGGTGGTCTTTGCTGCCTAACGCCGCATAAGTTGGCATGAGGTCACCTCGATCCCGCGTCTGCTTGCTTACGGCTGCGACCACCGGTGAACCTTCTCACGCAATGCTAACGCGGCGCGTTACCTGACCATTGCTCTCCCAATAGGTATGCTTCTTGGTAATCCAGGGATCATCCATGGCAGGCTGGATTTGCCCGGCCATATCAATGGCGCGCGAGGTGACCGTGTGCTCGCCTTTCGGCGGGTCTTTCCAGTCTAAAAACCACACCTTCCAGGCGAATTCGGCCTCTTCGGTAGAGTCGATCATCGCCCCGAGCCATGGGCCATCATCAACCTTCACTTCGACCTTGGCGATGGGAGCACCCCAGGCCGCACCGCTAATCCGGTATCCGGCATCGCTGCGCGTCACTCTGGCAGGCGCGGACTTCAGCAACGCACGGCCGACCGAGGTCTCGGCCCACACCGTCTCGCCATTGTGTTCTTCTTCGCGGATGGTGACGTAGTTTCGGCCCATCAGCAGACTCATGAAGCGCGTGTTGCGTATCTCGATGCGTTTTAGCCACTTGACGTTGGCGATGCCGTACCAGCCGGGTGCGATGAGCCGCAACGGGAAACCGTTGGGTTCCGGCAGGGCGGCCCCATTCATCTCGTAGCAGAGGATGTTGTTGGGGCTCATCGCATCGGCGAGCGACATGCTGCGGGCGAAGTTCTGATGCATCTTGACGTCACGAGTGTCATCCTTAAGAGCGATGTCGCCGACGTCAGTGCCCCAAAAAACAACTTCGATGCCGTTTTCTTTCACGCCTGCCTCTTCAAGTATGGCAGCTAGCGGCGTGCCAGCCCAGCGGGCGTTCCCGATGCCGCCGGTGAAAAATGGTAAACCGTGATTGCCCGAACATTCCACTGTGAAAACCACCTCTTGGCGGGGCCGCGCCTTGAGATCGGTGAGCGAAAGGCTCAGGGGCTTCTTCACTAACCCATCGATTTCCAGGTTCCAGGCATTCGCGTCAATGGTTGGCCGATCAAAATGCGCGATGCTGAAGAACTTGTCGTTGGGTGTCACCCATGAATCCATATCCTCCCAGACAAGTTGGTTCTGGATGACCGCCGGAACGGGATTGGGCGGCGGCTGATCAAGCCATGGGATCACGGTCTCACCCGCCCGGCTTGGAAAGGCGTGGGCAAACCGTGAACGGAGGAACGCCAGCGAGGCGAGGGCCGCACTGCCTTGAATAATGAATTCGCGGCGTGGAATGTGATGCATGGAATTTCTCCTCCGGCAAAAAAATTGCCGCCGGAATCGAGCAGAGAAGATTCCGGCAGAGATAGGTGTCTTTTAGGGCGAAAGTTTCCGCGCTCAGTCGCTGGCTCGTGCATTAGCAACCGACGATATGCCGCCCTGCATGTTGCACGATCTCTATGACACCACCGCAAAATTGTAACACAAAGTAGAATTCGCCACGAGGATGCGAAAGGGTTAATTCGTTTGTATAGTACAACGGATTAGGAGTCGTAGACTCTGGCGACTGTCGCGTCATACGTCAGGACTCAGGCGTAAAGCGGCGGTAAAACCGCATGGCCGTCATCGGGATCGACATCGCAGGCCCTCAGTCCCGCGATTTCGGGGGACCCTTGGCGCTTTCCGGCCGAGGTGTTCTTCTGCTTTCGGCCCTTTGCAGTCATCACGCAGCTAGTTGGGAAATCCGGAGCTTCGTTCGTAGATGAAGTGTGTGTATGGCAATGGGCCTTCAATCCGCTCTGAACTGGAGACCGAGAACTCATCCTCGGGCAACAATGGGAAAAAGCGGTCGCCGCCGAATGTGGCATCCAGCACCGTCAGATGAATCCGATTGGCGAGCGGAAGGAAGAGCTTATAAATCTCTTGACCACCGCCTACAGTTATCTCTGAACCCGGCAACTCCGATGCCAGTGAAAGTGCCTCGTTGAGCGACCTCGCCGAGAGCACACCGGCTGTTTGAGAAGTGAACGAACGAGATAGCACGATGGAATACCGCCCCGGCAGCGGGCCGGGCAGGGAGAGGTAAGTCAAGCGGCCCATAATGAGGGCATTGCCCATCGTCACTTGCTTGAAAACTTTCTGCTCGCCAGGGATGTGCCATGGAATATCGTTTCCTCTGCCGATAGCACGGTCTGCATCCATAGCTGCGATGAGAACGATCGGTTTCATGGCTACCTTCTGGTGACTGAGTGGACAGGCCGTTGAATTTGTCCCCTTGTCGGGGTGGATAGTAGCGGGATCAAATGGAATCGCAATGGCCGCTAATGGCGCGCCAATAGGAGACATTAGGTCGTCTGCGCAGATTGTGGCTTGTCGAGGCGCATCATGATTTCGTCATGAAATACGTCGCCAACCTTTAGAGCCGCAGTGTCAGTTGCCCATTCCCGGAAGCCGACCTTGGAATAAAGGCGACGGGCTGCGTGATTACTTTCTACCACCGTGAGGCGAACGGTTTGGCAATGCTCGAAAGCATTTTCGATTGCTGCGTCGAGCAGATGCCTCGATAGCCCCGTGCCTCGGGAAACGCCCCTCACGTACATGCCCCAAATTGAAGCGTTGTGTCGTGTCTTTGCACTCTGGCCGCGCGCGACAGCTACCACTCCAGACAACTCGCCGACCTCGTTGAAGCCGCCGAACACGGAGTTGTTCTTCAAGCGGTCTGCGAACCATTCAATGGGTCGTTTACGCTCCTCTTCGAGGTCCGCGCCGAATGCCTCAGGGTGATTTTGCAACCCCTCAAGGCGGATGTCACGAAATGCTAGTGCGTCGTTGATTGAGAGGGGGCGAACAAGGAGTTTTTGCATGAAAGTTCAGTCCAATCCAATTACGCTCTCCGGCTAAGGCGAGAGTGTAACAGTTACATGACGTCTGCTTCGGGCCGAAAGCGGAAACCGGCCGTTTCCGCGATAACTTCTACTTTTGGCGCATTCCAGCCAAGGTGGCCGTCGTCTGTCGGCCTATTGCGGACGTTACATTTGTTGTCAGATTGGAATCACGCCGCTCTCGCCAAGCCGTGCTCTACTAGCCGGTCGATGATTTCCGCGTAACCGACGCCGCTTGCGGCCATTGCCTTGGAATACATGCTGATGTCGGTGAATCCCGGAATGGTGTTCACTTCGTTGACGACGAAACGCATGTCTTCCATCAGGAAGAAATCGACGCGTGCCATGCCATCGCAGCCAAGCGCGCGGAAGGCGCGGGCCGCCATCTCGCTAATCCTGCCTTCGACCTCCGGGGGAAGCTCCGCCGGCACTTTCAGCGCCGCGCCGTTCTCATCGATATACTTGGCGTTATAGCTGTAATAGCCGTGGCTTGCGGCCGGCACGATCTCGCCGGGACGGGAGACGAAGAGGCCGCCTTTTGTATCTTCCAGCACGCCGCATTCGATCTCGCGCCCGGCAATGAACTCTTCGGCGAGCAGCCTGCGGTCATGCCGGAACGCCTCGGCGAGCGCGGGCGCGAATTCCTGGCTGCCCGAAACCTTTCTGACGCCAACTGACGAACCCTGCCGCGCGGGCTTGATGAAAAGCGGCAGGCCAAGCTGGCCTTCGAGCGCCTCCAAGGCGGGCGGCGCGTCCTGATGGATCGTCACCGAGCGGGCGACCGGCAGTCCCGCCGCCTTCAGAAGCTGCTTGGCGATATCCTTGTCGAGTGCGGCTGCCGAGCCGAGAATGCCGCAGCCGGCCAGCGGCACGCGCGCCACCTCGGAGAGCCCCTGAACCGCGCCGTCCTCCCCGTGCAAGCCATGCAGGACCGGAAAGAGAATATCGATCCTACCGCCCTCGGCGGCCTTTCCGTCAAGCCCGATCGTCAGGATGCGGCCGTGTCCGCCCGGCACGAGGCAGATTTCGACGCCGGCCGCAGGCCTGTCGAGTTCGCCGTCGCTGAAGTGGCTTTGCAGCCACCGCCCCTCGCGGGTGACGAAGACGGGCAGCGCATCATATTTCTGCGGGTCGAGCGCCCGCATCACGTTGATGGCCGACATCACGGAGACGTCGTGCTCGCTGGAACGGCCGCCGAAAAGCACGGCGATACGCAGCCTGGTCATGGATGGGCTCATGAAAATCTCCTGAAGGAAGGCCGGTCAGAAATCAGAAGCCGACCGCGATGCCGCGGTTGGCGAAGAAGCGGTCGAAGATGGCGAGCGGCAGCACGACGTCGGCCTGGCTGGCGCGGTCGTGGCCGGAGGGATTGTGAAAACAGATGCTCTCCTGCGAGGCGGCCGTCACCAGGGCGAGATGGCCGCCCTTCGACGGCGGCTCGCGCTCTGGCCAGCGGATGGCGCTGTTGACCGAGGCGATGAAGAAGCGATGTCCGGCGAGGATCGGGGGAATTCCGGCCGCCGGAACATCTGCCCGGACAACCGCCGAAAGATTGAACCGCTCGCGGACGAAATAGACGAAGGGGGCGTAGATCAGCCCCTTAATCGATGCCTCGGCCTCATTGACGACATAGCCGCCATAACCGGTGCAGGCATGTGCAAGCGAAAGGATCGGATGCGCCTCGCCGCGAGCGGCAAGGATCATCTTCAGGCAGGCCATGCCGCAGACATTGACCGCCAGCGCGCATATTCCTCGATCGTTTCCGCGCCCGAATTGCGCCAGAGCGGATCGCGATGCAGGGCGGACGCCCCTTCCGACAGGACAGGCAACGTCATTTCCGGCGTCTCCCACTGGCTGAAGTAAGGCACGTCGAGGTTCCGATGCTCCATGTCTTCTCCGTCAAAGATGGCAGATGCGGCAACCGTCGATGGGATTGCCGCTTGAAAGTGGCCCATCATATATGCAATTTTGGCTCCCTTAACAGGTCCACTCTTCCCATGCTAAATGGGCCACTCGGGGGTCGTACATGACACTGAAGAGGAGACGGGAAGGTCCGTCCGCAAGGTTTCGGCCCGCAATCGATCCTTCGTCTGCCGCGCCTTTGCCGAGACAACTCTATCTCTCGCTCAGAAACGCTATTGCCGAGGGACGGCTCACGACCGGGCAACGACTGCCGTCGACGCGCCTTGCGTCTACAGAGTGGAAGATTTCGCGAGGCGTCATTGCAGAGGCCTATGAAATCCTGATCGCGGAGGGTTTCGCCGTGGCCCGCCATGGGTCCGGCACCTATATTGCATCCTCCATTCCCGATGGTGTCTCGCGCATCGACTACCGACCCGGCGGGGAACGCGCACATCCGATCCGCCGCAGCGTGTCAGCCGCCGCAACGGCGATCCTGACCCGCGGACCGAGCCTCGAGCCACAGAAGGCCCTGCCATTCGTCACCGGTCGCATCGCCCATGACGAGCGAACGGCACGGTTGCTGAACCGCATTGCGGCCCGCCACATGAACTATGCCTTCGAAGGCTATGGAGACATTCAGGGCGAAAAGGCATTGCGAGCCGCCATCAGCGCGCATCTGGCAGTCTCGCGCGGCGTCCGCTGCACGGCCGAACAGGTCTTCATCACGGCCGGAACGCAAGCAGGCGCTCGACCTTGCCTTTCGCGTGCTGATGACTCCGGGCGATACGGCCGTCGTCGAAGACCCGTGCTATCCGCCTGCCAGACAGTGCCTGGCGCTGAACGGCATCAACGTTGTCGGCCTCCCCGTCGATCAGGATGGGATCGACACGCAAAGACTGATGGCCGATGTCATGTCGCCTCCCTCGGTCTTCTACGTGACGCCCTCCAATCAATATCCGGTCGGGTCGGTCCTCTCGCTTTCGCGAAGGCTCGGCCTTCTCGCCTATGCCGAGGAGAATGATTGCTGGATCGTCGAGGACGATTACGACAGCGAATTCCGATACCAGGGGCATCCGATCGCCTCGCTGCATGGCCTCGATAAGGCCAATCGGGTTCTCTACACCGGCACGTTCAGCAAGGCGCTTCTGCCGAGCCTCAGGATCGGCTACCTCGTGGTTCCGACCGATCTGGTCAACGCGTTCAGGGCTGTGCGTCCGGCGGTCGACCGCTGCCCGCCGACCTTCCAGCAGCGTGTGATCGCAGATTTCCTTGAAGAGGGCTATTTTCCTGCGCATCTCCGCCGTCTGAGAGAACGGCTTCGTGCCTCACGCGACATGTTGGCGGGTTTCCTGATGGAACGCATGGCCGAGCATATCGAAGTGCTGCTGCCGGATCAGGGGATCAATCTCACGATCAAAAGCACCGGGAGCTGGAACAATGACACCGCCGTCTCTTCCGCGGCTCTGAAGAGAGGTGTCGTCGTCATGCCGCTTTCGCGGATGAACGTGACCTCCACGGACAGATTGCGATTGCTGCTGGGGTTTTCCGCGCTCTCGGAGCAGGAAGCGGATATGGGAACGCGGCTTCTGGCCGAGGTCTTCAGATGTAAAGAGTTTGTCGCCCACCAGGCCTAGACTATAGCGTGAATGACCGCTGTTGATGCTGTGGACGGCTCCTCCGCCGGCATCGCGATGTGCCAAGATTGCGGTGTTGCTAGGAACCGCATGGGAGGAGCCATCCATGGAAGAGATTACCACGATTGGACTCGACATTGCTAAGTCGGTGTTCCAGGTGCACGCCATTTCCGCAACCGGCACGGCCGTCGTTCGCCGACCACTGAAGCGCCGTTATATTGCTCAGTTCTTTGCAGGCCTTAAACCGTGCCTGATTGGCATGGAAGCCTGTGCGACTGCCCACCATTGGGGGCGAGAGCTGACGAAGCTCGGTCACGAGGTGCGGCTCATGCCGCCCCGCTATGTGAAGCCGTACGTGAAGCGCAACAAGAACGATGCGGCTGATGCCGAAGCCATATGCGAAGCGGTGATGCGACCGAACATGCGCTTTGTCCCGATCAAGACAGTGGACCAGCAGTCGATCCTGATGCTTCATCGTACCCGTATGCTGTTCATTCGCCAGCGCACGATGACGATCAATGCTGTCCGCGCCCATCTTGCCGAGTTCGGCATCGTCGCGGGCGTCGGGCGCAATGGGCTGCAGGCACTTCTTGATCTTATCCGGAAGGGCGAAAAGACTGAGATACCGGCAGAGGCGTACCTATGTCTCGCAGCACTGGCAGATCAAGTTGACTTGCTGAAGCAGCGCATATTGGACATGGATCGGCGGATTTTGAAATGGCATCGCGCCAACGATCTCAGCCGCAAGCTCGAAGCAATTCCAGGCGTTGGCCCCCTGGTGGCAACGGCGTTGGCGGCCAGCGTCCCCGATCCAACCGTCTTTCGCTCAGGTCGTGATCTGAGTGCCTGGATCGGGTTGGTACCCAAGCAAAACTCGAGCGGCGGCAAGGAGAAGCTTGGAGGCATCAGCAAGGCCGGAAACCGATACCTCCGGCAATTGTTGGTCGTCGGCGCGTTGGCGGTGATCAAGCGAGCGAAGCTATTGGGTCATACTCGCCACCCCTGGCTCGTCAACCTCATGGAGCGCCGGTCCTCGAAAGTGGTGGCGGTAGCGCTCGCCAACAAGATGGCGCGGGTTGCCTGGGCAATGATGAGCCGTAACGAACCCTATCGAATAACACCGGTCCTAGCCGGAGCCTGAAAACACGACGCTATGTCGTGAACGTCGTTGGTAAAGAGCAGGAGACTTATAACGCACCTATGCCAGTCGGCCCAAGGAAAGGGACAACCCACTATGCGCCAGGCGCTTCGAGCGCGAGCTATTGACCGGGACCCAATCTGCGGAGAGCATTATGGCCAGCGGCCCTGTTCTGCGCCGCATTCAAAGGCCGGACACATGGCAGCTCCGACCAGCAGCGTGCAAAAAGTCAAAAACCTCTTGCCAACCCGGAGCCGTCCACACATGGCGCATTCCGGAATTGGACGAGCTTCCGCATTCGGCCCTAAGCGGTCGTGCGTCAGCGGTCCAGCGAGCTGAAACTTGAGGATCGATCGCCGCTCCGCCAAGCCAGGAGTACCTTATCCACGTTAATATCAGTCCCATCGACTGAGTTCAGGTCTATGTCGTAGGTTTTGCCAAGATGAATCGTCTCATAGTCCTGCTTGGCACTACCAATCGGCCTATCGCCCCGCGCTGCTTCCCGCTCGACTAGAAGCTCAAGCGGGCAGTGAACGCCCGCGAAGAACACGTCGTGTTGCGCCATTAGCTTCCGAAGCGTCTCCAACCAGCCTTCCGTATCCAAGATGTGTTCTAGGATCAGATCATTACCTGCATCTGCATAGGCCTTCAGCGAACGGTGAAACCCATCGAAGAAAGCTGCTCTGGCATCGGACCATCGGAACTCACCGCTACGGAACCGGCTCATGGGAAAAACCCCTGAGTCTCGTAGATGATCGATGGAAATGTGCCAAAAAGGCTTCTCGATGCGAGCCTGGAGCGCCCCAGCGATTGTGGACTTTCCGCTGCTTGATGCACCATGCAAGAAAATGATCTGTGCCATGAACCTCACCGCCGTTGCGTGGTGAGCTAGTACAGTTGGGTAACAACGATATGACCGGTGTTGGCGCGATCCAGTCGACGCTGTGGTCGCCGTTTATATAGTGAAGTCTGTCAAAGAGGATGCCGAGTTGCTGCTTACCGTAGAAAAAGAGAAGCTAGAACAGGGTGAAGTTGTCATCTGCTTTAATGAAGAAGGCTTGGAATTCCTGATCTCAAAGTTAAAAAAGCTTCGCGATGGGCAATTTGCACCTGATGACCCCCGCTTGGGCTGGGAACGAATTAAGCGAAGAGCCGCAAGGCGGCGATCAATATGAACTGTGCAACAGCTTAAGGCTTGTACGCCTTCCTTGAGAGGGGATTTCGCGGAAACGCACACGAGCGTTCGTCATTGACGAACCTTACTACTTTAGTAGTGTAGATTAGTAGTTGTTAAGCAAGGGGGATGAGATGATCGATCTAGGTGTATCGGTGAGAGAGAGCGACTTGAGGATCGTGTCAAACGCTGTCCAGGCTTGGTACCGCCACTATCGAATGACGCCGAATGAACAGGCTTCACAGTTGCTCTGCAGCACTGCAGTTGAGTTATTCAATCAAGGGCATCGAACTCAGGAGGAGCTATCGACGCTGTTGATCACAAAATTTATTGGCAAAAATTCCATGAGGATCAACGCGCCAACGTCTTCTTCAAAGCATTGACGAGCAGCAGAACGCCAAAATCCAGTGACCGCAGTCACTCAGCGTGACCTTAGACCGCTTCAATGCTCCGATCGGGAAGCGGGAGCAGCTCACGTACTTGATGACTGTTAACTGATCTCGGGCGGCTCGGCAGAGTTCGCGGAAAGGCCGGCGGAGCAGGCAACAATCGCTCTCAGATTTTGCCTGTCCGGACATCAACGATAGCTCGGATCGACCTCCACCGATCCAATTCGAGCACGGCATCTGGCAGGGCACGGTGAGCGAGGGCGATTGGGTCGGTCTTCAGGAGGATCGTTGCGACCAACGCCGAAATTTCCGCGTCCGTAAGTTTGGCTCCGGCGGCCATACGCGCGGCGTCGAAAAAAGCTTCCTCTGACCTGGCAAGCCGGAGGGCATGTCGTGGATATCCCGCCGCCCTCAGGAGCAGACTCAGCCATTTTCCATCCCAGGACGGTGCGCTGGCATAGAGCTTGTGTCCGCTCAGTGCATCGATCATCTCGGCCGCAATAATATCGACAGACACACCTTCATCCAGAAGGCGTTGGCGTGGAATGCCATGGATAGCTTCGGCCTCAGACGACCAGTCCGTCCAGTCTGGGGCAGGGCGGATCAGCGCCGATCGCGATTCGCCATTCTCAAAGACCCATGCCACTTCAATGGGGAAGCTTTTCTTACTGAGAGATGAGGCCTCGAAATCCAAGAAAACAATCAATCGGGATAATCAGCGTTTATGCCGTCCTCCGCAATGTTGTGACAGTTTGCCCAACATCAAGACGGGTAGCCCGCATCAGGCATAAATTAGGGCGCAAGCACGTCCGGCGACTGCGAATGATCCATTACAGCCAATTGCGGTGATAGCATCCTCCACAGAATGCTATCTGCAACCGGAATCTGGAAAAGCTATATATTCGTCCACCTAATCCACTAAGGCGGCGGCCTGTCTCCAACATGGGCTGCAAGTATGAGATGTCGGATTCATTCAGCCAGTCCGAATGCTTTCATTTGACGGCGTGGCGCGAGTGACCGCACCGACCACAACGCGGTCAAAATTATCGGAAGGCAGAGTAGATAAGAAGTTCGTATGCCTGCCGTTTCGGCGGCGAAGCCCAGGAGCGGAGGAGCGAGGAAGAAAACGACAAACGACATCTGCGCCAACGCCGCTACGTTCAAGTGAGGGCTTCGATCCTTTCTCTGTGCTGCCGCAGAGACTGCCAAGGGATAGACCGCACTGCATCCAGCGCCCATCATGGCAAATCCAACGAGTGCGATGATCGGAACAGGAGCCAGCCAAACGCAGCACACGCCAAGTGAAGCCAACGTTAGCAGGACGGCGGCAACCGCGCGGGAACCATGGCGATCAACAAACGGGTCTGCATATAGCCGGACCAGGGCCATGAAGAAGGTGAAAAGCGTGAGTCCCATCCCTTCAATGAAAGGCTCCACCGCGAAAACGTCTCGCATGTAAATCGCGGACCAATCGATCCCTGCTCCCTCCACAAGGAACGCTGCGATCCCGATCAAGCAAAGCGGCAACAGCGCTACTGTCGGCAGGGCAATATGGGAAGAACCTGCTTGTCGTGATAGATGGGGTGCCGAGGCACTGCGCATTCCCTTTATGGCGATCGTTCCCACGATCAAAACGACCGCAAATGTAATCGCCAGATGGAGCTGCATTGAAACGCCAGCTTGCCTGATTGCTGAAGAGGCCAATGCGGTCACGAAGAATCCAAGGCTCCAAAAACCGTGGACTCGGTTCATGACGCCGCGCCCAAGCTGAGCCTCGATACGGTCGATCTCGACATTCAAGTTGATCTCAAGGGCCCCGGCCAGCAAACCCTCGCAAAAGAGCACGAAGAAGACCAGTGGCGCGTAGCCAACCCATGGAACGATCGCGATCATCGCCGACGTCCCCAGAACGGTAGCGAATGCCGTTGTTCGTGCGCCTAGCTTGACGATGATGGGCGACGAAAAGGTCAGAGATGTTAACGCTCCTATTGCCGCGCCTATAAGCGTCAACCCGAGCTCAGACTTGTTTATGTCGAGCGCAACCTGAAGATCAGGTAGCCTGGATAGCAACGCTCCCATCGAAGTCGCAAACAGGAAAAAGCAAACATAAATCCGCTGCTCCGGCTCGATGCGCATTTTTGAGACTCCGGATACTTCTTCTTTGGCGTGAACGAGCGACGAGGGCAGGCGACGGAGGCGACGGTATGACCCCTTATCGAGGACATAACAGGGCTGGCTAGAGTTTTCTTCGGCTTGATGCATGAGTCAGCGGTGTATGGCAATCCGTTGGCCGCCCGCCGTTTGCCATTCCCGAGGTATTCGTTCTCCGAAATGCACTGATTCAGTTTTGCGAGGTGACCAGACGGCGTTGGGGAAGTCATTTTCGTTTCCCGTTGTCATCGAGCAGGGAGTACAGACGCCTTCATGTCGATGATGAACATGGCCAATCAGTCCAAGGTGCTGAAGGCTATGCACCGCCTGTTGAAACCCAGCGGTTCCTGCAGTTTCGATCCTTCATCCTAGCTTCGTGCCACCGACCCGCAAGGGTCGGAAAACCGCATTTGTGCGTCAGCTACTTAGAAGATGCGCCACAAGTGCGCCGTGTATCTCTGATGAAGCAAAGACGACTTCCTCTCCCCATAAATCGGCAGGGATGTGGTCTGGAACGGGGACAAGATTGCTTCGAATTGCCCCGGCCTCAGTTGCGATGAGCCCAGCCGCAACGATATCCCATGGAAACAACGTTTCTGTATGAGCATCGAGCCTCCCTGACGCGACATAAGAAATATCCAGAACTGGCGACGAACTTCGACGGATATCCTGAGAACTTGTCAAAATACTTTGATACGTTGCAAGAGTGGCGCGATATCGCTTTTTTCGTGAGGAAAGCCCGTGCTCACAACCGCGCGCGCGAGGCTGTCCGTCGAGGAGGGACGAATTGGCTCGCCGTTCAAAAAAGCTCCTCGATCTCTTATATCAAGACATCTGCTTGACGCAGCAATCGGACATGCTTTCGAGCATTGTCACACCGTTCGCCTCGCGGTGGCGGAAAGTAATCACGCGGCGCGTCGCCTCTATTCCAAGGTCGGATTTCGGGAGTGGGCAACGGACAGGGCGGCTTTGAAGGTCGGCGACGTCTTCCATGACGAAGTAATGATGCGTCTCGACAAGACGCGAGATGCTCAAGCCATTCAATGACAGCATCTCTAATCGGGCATTAGGGTCAAGCTCTTTCTGATCTTGGATGGCCT
Source organism: Rhizobium sp. SVR5-2C (assembly GCF_056755115.1). Classification (NCBI taxonomy): domain Bacteria; kingdom Pseudomonadati; phylum Pseudomonadota; class Alphaproteobacteria; order Hyphomicrobiales; family Rhizobiaceae; genus Rhizobium; species Rhizobium sp. SVR5-2C. Next base: position 15,551 of record NZ_JBNDHT010000049.1, read on the forward strand.
GGTCGTTCACGCGGGTCACGCTTCTCTTCGCAGTCTACTGGCTCCTCGCGTTTGGAGCCGCTGCACGCTGACGCGATGGCCATTTGAGACTGTAGATGAGAGGGCTCAGCAAGCTGGGGGGAGCGGGCGATGGGCCGGAGACGATGGTGTCGTCAGTGACTCCTTATTTCCTTCAGTGCATCCTTGGCGTAGCTGCCGATGAAACTCTCATTCTCGATTGCCACCAGAGCCGGGATCGCAGCCTTGGCCTGAGGCCCGATCTTTCTCAGGGACTGCACGGCGTCCTCGCGGACATGGTCAGAGTCTCGCGTATCCCCCAGTCATCGCCTGCTGCCAGAAATGCGCGTAGACGTTGTTGGCAACAAGCTGTTTTTTCTCTGGCGTGAAGGGTGGCGTCGGGAGCTTGATGAAGACTTCATCCAGAATTAATGTCTCCATTTCGCCCTTCGTCTGCTCCTTTTCCCAAAAACGTTCGAGTTTTGCGAGCTGCTGCTTGATCGTGGCCAACATCTCCCGGCTCGCCTGCTTGACACGTTCACGATCCGTCTTGTTCAGATCGTCCCGTTTCAGCAAGTCGAATACGGCCAGTTCCTCATCCGAGAGGTTCTCTCTCGCAGCCCGCTCCTGTTCCTCGTCGAGGCTTTGAACAAGTTCAACCAGCCGCCTGAAGGTCTCCTCGATCGTCGTGCGGTCCTTTTCGCTGTTGTAGTCGGCAACGATGACTACGTTACCGATGGTGTGATTTATCCAGGCGTCTGGCAGGCCTTTTGGCTCAGGCGTAATCACCTCAATCCATATGCGTTGACCGCCATGCTCGACCAAAATCGGGACCTTCCGTAGCGTGGGACAGCTTCAATCCGGATGCTTTCAGTTGATGCGCCAGGAGCACTTCAGAAAACTGTTGCCAAAATACCGAGTGGTCGTCAGAGCACAGCCGTTGCTCACAGTTGTTGTCGGCGAGGCCCGATTCAATATGCTCCCCACAAACGCGAAGTGTCCGCTCTCGAATTATATCTCCAGCTTCACCTTCAAATGGATCGGCTGGCTATAGACGCTGCGAGGCTCATAGGAATGCTTCTTTCGTTTGCCGCTGACTTGTAATCGATGTCTTCCAATTCCTTCACGTGTCACCCTGTGACGTCGGCGAGATAGCCTTCGTCAACGCTCTTGCAATTAATCGACGCGAGGCGATTCGTCATGTTGCCATTGAAACTATCGCTCGTCCTAGAGCTGAAACTCGAGGTCGCAAAATTCGTGCCGCTTCAGTGGCAGCTTTTGCGAGAGTTGGGTAGCGACAAGTATCGAAAGACTCCGACCTTCTGAAGAAGAAAATTCCAGGACATCGTTGGATGTATCCAGCTCAGCCAATCACGTTCACATCAAACAATAATTCAAGACTCCGATTATAACCAATGAGTTATTGACTCTTTCTCATCTTATCTATTAGTATTGGCTAACGTGAAATTCGGTCAGGAACTCCAATATCAACGACCAGTATCAGACTGCCCGGGCCGCCTTTCTAGTCGAACAGCGATTAACGTGAATGACGGTAGCGCCGTTAAGCCGACAAGAACGCATCTTTGGAACGGACGGTCGGAGAAACACACATAGCCTTGCAGTACGAAAATAGAACCTCGAACTCTCAAAAAGAGAGGCGCACCTAACAGGAAAGGGGTCGGCAATGCGAGGGTCGGAGTCGGAGCGCAAAGGAAAGCGCCGCGTCCTAAGTATGCACGGGAGAGGCTTTGACACCGTCGGCGGTGGGAAGGCTTGCATCATGAAGGATAAGAAAAACCGCACAAACAAAGGCGAAAGCAATCTTGTTAGAAACGGTCTTCCCGACGGCTTCGTTGCGTCGGCTCGGCCCATCGTAACCGTGGATGTCGAAAGGTATCAAGCCTGGTTCGACGCTGCGGACCTGAGCGCCGCGCAAAAGGAAGAGTTCACGCAGTCGCTATGGTTGATCGTCATGACATTCGTCGAGCTTGGCTTCGGCGTTCACCCGCTGCAAGCAGTCTACGGACAGAATTCCGCAAATGGCGCGGTAGGAGCAAAAAGGGCTTTCGATGCGGTAAAATCGAAGAAGGCCGATCGTATAAGGCCATCAACATATTCAAGCCCCCTGGGCGTTCTGGAGGCAGAATGAACAAGGAAAATGACGAGGCGGCAGTTATCCCGAAAGCGATTATCTATTGCCGCGTATCCAGAACAAGACGAAAAATTGAGGGGAGCCGCCTGGAAAGTCAGGAGCACCGTTGCTGCCAGTACGCGGAATTGAAAGGTTACAAGGTCCAGGCCAGTCGCCGTGGTCCATCGTCATGACGTTCGTCGAGCTCGGTTTCGGCGTTCACCCACTGCATGGAGTCTGCTGACAGAATTCCGCGGATGGCGCGGTGGAATCGGATATGGCCTTCGAAACGGTAAAATCGAAGAAATCCGACCGTAAAAGACAATCAACTTGCTCGAGCCCCGTGGGCGTACTGGAGGTAGAATGAAAAAGAAAAGCGTAGAGCCGACCGGCAAGCCGCAAGCGATTATCTATTGCCGCGTATCCAGTCTGAGACAGAAAATTGAAGGCCATGGCTTAGAGAGCCAGGAGCACCGTTGCCGCCAATTTGCTGACCAAAACGACTTAGAGGTCGCGGCTGTTTTCCCCGATGACATCACGGGTGGCGGTGATTTCATGAAACGTCCTGGCATTGTGGCACTCTTGAGTTACCTCGATGCCCAACCGGGGAAGCCCTACGTCATCATTTTCGATGATCTCAAGCGATTTGCGCGCGATACGGAGTTTCACTGGAGGCTTCGCCGCGAGTTTAGGACGCGCGGAGCGGACGTCGTGTGCTTGAACCTAAAACTAGAAGACACCCCCGAGGGAAGGTTCGTAGAGACGATGTTCGCCGCTACGGGAGAGCTTGAACGGTCCCAGAATCAACGTCAAGTGATCCAGAAGATGACAGCAAGACTTGAAAGGGGTTATGCGGTGTTCGCCCCGCCGATAGGCTATAAGTACGCCGCGAATTGAGAGCATGGGAAGATTTTGGTTCGAGTCGAGCCAGTCGCGTCCATTCTCGTTGAGGCTCTGGAAAGCTTCGCTTCTGGGCATCTGCAGTCAAAGGGCGAGTTCAAGCACTTCTTAGATGCAAGGCCTGCGTTCCCTAAAGACACGAGTACCGGCAAACTGTACTACACGCGGGTTGAGCGCCTACTAACGAATATTATCTATGCGGGCTACGTCGGTATGCCGGCGTGGGGCGTGTCACCACGAAAAGGGCACCATGAACCTTTAATCAGCCTGGAGACGTTCGAGCGGATTCAGGAGCGCCTGAACGAAAATCCGAAGGCTCCCGTGCGGAAGGACATCAATCAGGATTTCCCGCTGCGCGGTTTCGTCCTCTGCGATGACTGCGGCCGCGTAATGACCGCTTGCTGGTCGAAGGGCCGCTCCAAATACTATCCATACTACCTTTGCGATACAGAAGGTTGCGAAAATAGCCGCAAATCAATCCCTCGTGAGAAAATAGAGGGCGGGTTTGCGGAGATTTTGCAGAGCCTTCAGCCGACGCGCGAGCTGTTTGGATTGGCTAAAACGATGTTCATTGATGCGTGGAACATGCGGGCTGCCGAAGCTCATCAGGGCAAGGGCCAAGTCGAAAACCAACTCCGTAGTGTCGAGAAGCAAATACAGACGCTCCTCGACCGAATCATCGAGACTGGAAACTCGACGGTGATAAAAGCCTATGAGGACAAGATCGAGAAGCTGGAACGGGAGAAGTTGCTTCTCGAAGAGAAGATAGCTCGAATCGTGCCCCCGGCACGCCGGCTGGACGAATTTATCGAACCGGCGCTCGCTTTATTAGCAAGCCCTTGGGATATATACGATAATGGGGACCTTCCCTTCAAAAGGGCAGTCCTCAGGCTGGTATTCGCGGAGCCTGTTCGCTACTCGCGGAAATCGGGTTATCGAACCGCCAATACCACCTTTCCATTCAAGGTGTTAGCAAGAATCGCAACGGCACAAAGCGAGATGGTGGGCCCGGAGGGACTCGAACCCCCAACCAAGCGGTTATGAGCCGCCGGCTCTAACCATTGAGCTACAGGCCCGTGCGTGGCTTGGCCGCGCCGGCAGCGGGGCAATGGTCCCCCGGTGCGGTTTCGCTCTAACGCAATTCGGATGCAGCGACAAGACGTTGCCGCAATAGCTTCACAATCAATCGGCAAACAGCTAGCCGGGGTCGCGACAACCAAGGAGTGAAACATGGCGCTGCGGACTATTAGAAACCTGGCTTTCGGCGTGCTGATCGGTGTGCCGGCCGTCCTGCCGATGGCAGCGGCGGCTGCCGATGATTCGAGGCCGCGTGAGGCGGTGGTCATGGTCTCGGGCGAGGGGCAGTCGGCGGCAGCGCCCGATATGGCCGTCCTCAGCCTTGCGGTCGTCAAGCAGGCGAAGACGGCCCGCGAGGCGCTCGACGAGAACAACAAGGCGATGGCCGCCGTTCTGGCGGCGCTGAAGAAAGAGGGGATCGCCGACAGGGATCTGCAGACTTCGGGCTTCTCCGTGCAGCCGCAATACAATTATCCGCAGAGCAACGACGGCCAGCCGAAGCCGCCGGAGCTTATCGGCTATCAGGTCTCAAACGGGCTGACGGTGCGCGTGCGCGATCTCGGCGAATTGGGCGGCTTGATCGACCAGGCGGTGACGCTCGGCGTCAACCAGGGCGGCGACATCCAGTTCACCAACGACAAGCCGGAGGCGGCCATGGAAGCGGCGCGCAAGGATGCCGTCGCAGCCGCGATGAAGAAGGCAAAGACGCTGACGGAGGCCGCCGGCGTGAAATTGGGCCGCGTCATCGAGATCAGCGAGAGCAGCGTTCGGCCGATGCCGCAACCAGCCTATCGCGCAACGATGGCGAAGGAGGCGGGCGACTCTTCCGTGCCGATTCAGGGCGGCGAAAACACCTATCATGTCACCGTCAACCTGACCTTCGCGCTCGAGCAGTAAGGCCTAGGGCCTTTCAAACTCCGGGAAAAAGCCGTTGATGTTCTTCAGGAATATCAACGGCTTATTTATTTGGAAACGCATCTCAACGGCGCGGCGGGCATAAATCGCTTTATCACGCGAGTGTTACACTATAAAAAGAATCGTGTTATCGGTTCCGGAGGAGCCCCGAGTTCCGAGTTCTGATTCGATCCGGCCGATAAGGAGGAACTGGCTTAATCCTAGAGAGGAGACAGACATGACGAATGCCTTGCCGCCACTTCACAACGGACACGCGCCGATCACCCTTCAGGAACTCTTCCGCGAAGCCCTCTATGCTTTCGAAGAATGGGATACGGAACTCACAGAACCAATCGTCACCTTCGAAGGGCGGGTCGTTCCGATCAGCCTCGTCTTCGAAGCCATGCGCGAGTGCGACGACATCGTGCCGAACAACATTGTCGGCGCCGTTACCGAAAGACTGACAAAGCCGTGGGAAGGCGAGGGGCCGCTCGACCAGATGAGCTTCTCGACGGCCGCCCGTGTCATGCGCGTCTTGGTCCGCAAACGCCTTCTTGCCAACGGCACGGCCGATGTGGTGGCCGTTCCCACCCGCCCGGCGGAGCGCAAACCATCCGAATGAGGCCGCGCGAGGGATCGCGGTGGTCCGCGATCCCCTCTGCTTTTGAAGGGAACCGCTCTCACTTCCAATCGTTGAAGACAGAACGAAGGATGTGAGCATCATGCTTAAATCAATCATACGCGAAATCATCGGGCCGGCGCCGCAGGCGCCCACGTCCCCGGACTGTCTCAAACCATTCATCGGCCGGAAACGTGTTCTCATCATTTTTGCGGATGCAGATGATGACCGTGCCACGGTGCAGGACGAGTCGCTGCGCCGGGCGCGTTTTTCGCTCATCGAGAATGATATAGAGGTGCTGAATGTCGCCGGCGGCGGGGTGTTTCCCACTTTCGAGGGATCCGAGGACCTCGACGCCGATGAAATCCGCGACGATCTCCAGGGGCCGCGGCCCGGCGAATTCGGCCTTCTCCTGCTCGACTGTGACGGCACGGTGTTGCTACGCTCGAAAGAGCCCATGTCGCCGGAGGATATCATCGGTTCACTGTCATCGGTGGCGCACTAAGCTGTCGAAATCTCCAGACGTTGCTTTACTTTTCACTGCCGCTTGCGGATGCTCTCTGCCGGTTCGATGTGGCAGGAGGAGCAAGGCCTATGACTGTTGAGGACGATCTCAGCCGGATTGCGGAGCAGGAACAGGTATTGAGCTTTGATGCCTTCGACCTCACGACAGCCTGGCAGCTTGGCAAACTGCTGCAGGAACTCGCGACGGAACGCGGGCTTGGCGTGGCGATCGACGTTTCGCTGCACTCGATGCCGGTTTTTTACGCGGCGCTGCCGGGTGTTACGCCCGACAACGTCCAATGGGTGCGGCGCAAGCGCAACGTGGTATTCCGCTATTCAAAGAGCAGTTACGCCTGCGGCCTGAAGCTTCAGAAGGACGGCAAGACCGTCGAAGACAACGGGCTTTCGAGCGCTGACTATGCAGCGCATGGCGGCAGCTTTCCGATCAATGTCAAGGGAACCGGCTGCATCGGCGCGGTCACGGTTTCGGGCCTGCCGCAGCGGGACGACCACAATCTCGTCGTCGAGGCGCTGTCGCTGATGCTGGCGAAAGATCTGGATTCCCTGCGGCTGGCGTGAAGCGGTCATCGGGCCACGCGCCAGCAGTCGCCTGCTCAAATCTTCCCTTTTGCCTCGATAATGCCTTTGGTGACGCTGCCCGTCGCCGGAAAGAGGGGGATGAGGCAGGCCTGCAGGGCATGGTAGATATCGCCCTTACCGGGGAAGAGGCTGTGAGAGGGAACGAGGTCTTCCGTCAGTTCTTCGTGCCAGCCGCCGTTCTTATGGTCGATGAAGGCACTCTCGATGACATTCCAGATCTTGCGATAGCTTTGCTCGTGGAAGTCGCTCGGCAGATGCTCGTTCAGGAAGTGTGCGGCAGCCGCACCCTCGCAGGCCGGCCACCAGAGCTTGTTGCGCTTCGCCGGCTTATCGTCCCAATCGAGCGTGTAGAAGAAACCGCCCTTGCCGTTGTCCCAGCCGAGCGCCATCGATTGCGAGAAGAGGCCCTTGGCGGCATCCAGCATCCAGTCGTGCTTCTTGCCGCCGAGTGCCCAGAGCTGCAGGATAAGGCGTGCCCATTCCAGCCAATGGCCTGGCGTGGTGCCGGCCGGGCGGAACATCTCGTTCGGATGGTAGTAGCTCTTGTCGAGACCCCAGTCGGCGCTGAAATGCTCAGCGACGCGCCAGCCGACGGAACCGGCCGACCTGCGGATAACGAGATCGGCGATGCTTTCGGCCTTAGCGAGATAATCTCTGTCGCCGGTGGCTTCGAAAGCGGCCATCAGTGCTTCGGTGAGATGCATGTTGGAGTTCTGGCCGCGATAGCGACCTCCGTCGAGCGGCTGCCAGTCGGCAGTGAACTCTTCAGCGATGGCGCCGTGCATTGGTTCCCAGAACCTGGTGTTGAGGACTTCGGTAATGTCGGCCAGCATGGCATCGGCCAGCGGATGGCCGATGGTTTTTGCCGAGGAGGCGGCAAGCAAGACGAAAGCATGGCCATAGCCCTGCTTGGTGGAGTCGACAGGGCCATCATTGTTCAGCGACCAGAAATAGCCGCCGTTCTTCGTATCGCGGTGATGGTTCCAAAGGTAATCCATGCCGTGATCGACGACATCGCTCGCGCCGGGGCGGCCGAGAAGGGTGCCGATCGAGAAGCAGTGGACCGCGCGCGATGCAATGTGAATGCCGCGGACCTGCCCGTCGGCGTCGAGCGGCTGGCCGTGATCATCGAGATCGTAGAAACCGCCCTTAGGATTGATCGAATTGTGCTGGAAGAAATCGAAGAGGCCGTTTGCCTGGGCGAGAAGCCAGTTGCGATGATAGGCGCGGGTGCTCCAATGACCAATGCCGGCGTCGCCAGTTACAGATGCCATGTCATTCCTCCGATTTCGTAACAACGACTTGCGAAAGAGCCTATATAGGCCGAGCCCGAGTCTGTCACCCCGCCTCGCGAACCATCACAAAGTCAAAGCATATATTGACATAAACATATCTTTATGTGATTGGTCGCTCTGGCCTTTAAACGATTGTCAAGGAGTCCGCCCGTGTTCACTAATCTCTTTGGTCCCCAAGGGGCAAAACGCGACGGCAATGAAATCTTTGCAGCTTTGCGGAAAGCCGCAAGCGAGCGAATCCTCGTTCTTGACGGCGCCATGGGCACGCAGATCCAAGGACTCGGCTATAATGAAGACCAGTTCCGCGGCGAGCGCTTCATCGGCTGCGCCTGTCACCAGAAGGGCAACAACGACCTTTTGATCCTGTCGCAGCCAGATGCGCTTGAGGAAATCCATTACAAATACGCCAAGGCCGGCGCGGATATTCTGGAAACGAATACCTTTTCCTCGACCCGCATCGCGCAGGCCGACTACCAGATGGAAGGCGAAGTCTACAACCTCAACAAGGACGGTGCCGAGATCGTGCGGCGCGCGGCAATTCGCGCCGAGCGCGAGGATGGCCGCCGCCGCTTCGTGGCGGGCGCGATCGGCCCGACCAACCGCACGGCGTCGATTTCGCCTGATGTCAACAATCCAGGTTTCCGGGCCGTCAGCTTCGACGAGCTTCGCATTGCCTACGGCGAGCAGATCGATGGCCTGATCGACGGCGGCGCGGATATCATCCTCATCGAAACGATCTTCGATACGCTGAATGCCAAGGCCGCGATCTTCGCGTGCGAGGAGCGTTTCGCGGCCAAGGGCATCCGCCTGCCGATGATGATCTCGGGCACGATCACCGACCTTTCCGGCCGCACCCTTTCCGGCCAGACGCCGTCGGCCTTCTGGAACTCGGTCCGCCACGCCAACCCGTTCACCATCGGCCTCAACTGCGCACTCGGCGCCAATGCGATGCGCCCGCATCTGCAGGAGCTTTCGGGTGTCGCCGATGCCTTCATCTGCGCCTATCCGAACGCCGGCCTGCCGAACGAGTTCGGCCAGTACGACGAAACACCGGAACTGATGGCGGCGCAGATCGACAGCTTTGCGCGCGAAGGTCTCGTCAATATTGTCGGCGGCTGCTGCGGCTCGACGCCGGAGCATATCCGCGCGATCGCCGAAACCGTCGCCAAGTACAAGCCGCGCCCGATCCCGGAGCATCGGCCGTTCATGTCGCTGTCGGGGCTTGAGCCTTTCGAACTGACCAAGGAAATCCCCTTCGTCAACGTCGGTGAGCGCACCAACGTCACCGGTTCGGCCCGCTTCCGCAAGCTGATCACCAACGCCGATTTCACAGCAGCACTCGACGTTGCGCGCGATCAGGTCGAAAACGGCGCGCAGATCATCGACATCAACATGGATGAAGGCCTGATCGACTCCGAAAAGGCGATGGTCGAGTTCCTGCACCTGATTGCCGCCGAGCCGGACATTGCCCGAGTGCCTGTCATGATCGACTCCTCGAAGTTCTCGATCATCGAGTCGGGTCTCAAGTGCGTTCAGGGCAAGCCAATCGTCAATTCGATCTCGCTGAAGGAAGGCGAGGAGAATTTCCTTGCTCACGCGCAGCTGCTGCACCGCTACGGTGCGGCCGTCGTCGTCATGGCCTTCGACGAGAAAGGGCAGGCGGACAGCTACGAGCGTAAGGTGGAAATCTGCCGGCGCGCCTACAAGCTGCTGACGGAGAAGGCAGGCTATCCGCCGGAAGATATCATCTTCGATCCGAACATCTTCGCGGTTGCGACCGGTATCGACGAGCACAACAATTACGGCGTCGACTTCATCGAGGCGACGCGCACCATCCGCAAGGAGATGCCGCTCGTGCATATCTCCGGCGGCGTGTCCAACCTGTCCTTCTCGTTCCGCGGCAATGAGCCGGTGCGCGAGGCGATGCATGCCGTGTTCCTCTACCACGCCATCCAGGCGGGTATGGACATGGGCATCGTCAACGCCGGCCAGCTTGCCGTCTACGATAACATCGATCCGGAGTTGCGCGAGGCCTGCGAAGACGTCGTCCTGAACCGCCGTCCGGATGGGACCGAGCGCCTGCTCGCAGTCGCCGAACGCTTCCGCGGCGCCGGCACGAAGGAAGCGAAAGCCCAGGACCTTTCCTGGCGCGAGTGGACGGTCGAGAAGCGTCTCGAGCATGCGCTGGTCCTCGGCATCACCGAATATATCGAGGCCGATACCGAAGAAGCCCGGCAGAAGGCCGAGCGCCCGCTGCACGTCATCGAAGGCCCGCTGATGGCCGGCATGAACGTCGTCGGCGATCTTTTCGGTTCCGGCAAGATGTTCCTGCCGCAGGTCGTCAAGTCGGCGCGCGTCATGAAGCAGGCGGTTGCCGTGCTGCTACCCTATATGGAAGAAGAGAAGCGGCTGAACGGCGGCGACGAGAGGAAGTCTGCCGGCAAGATCCTGATGGCGACCGTCAAGGGCGACGTGCACGATATCGGCAAGAACATCGTCGGTGTCGTACTTGCGTGCAACAATTACGAGATCATCGATCTGGGCGTCATGGTGCCGGCGACGAAGATCCTCGAGACAGCCGTGCAGGAGAAGGTCGATGTCATCGGTCTCTCGGGTCTCATCACGCCGTCGCTCGACGAGATGGTGCACGTGGCAGCCGAAATGGAGCGTGAGGGCTTCGATATCCCGCTTCTGATCGGCGGCGCGACGACCAGCCGTGTTCATACCGCAGTGAAGATCCATCCAGGATATCACAAGGGCCAGACGGTCTATGTTACGGATGCGAGCCGCGCCGTTGGCGTCGTCTCGTCCTTGCTGTCTCCGGATACGCGTCAGACCTATATCGACGGTATCCGCGGCGAATATGCCAAGGTTGCCGCGGCGCATGCGCGCAGCGAAGCTGAAAAGGTTCGCCTGCCGCTCCCGCGTGCCCGCGAGAATGCGCACCAGGTGGATTGGGCCTCCTACAAGCCGACCAGGCCGCGGTTCATCGGCACCAAGGTGTTTGAGGATTATGATCTGGCGGATATCGCCCGCTACATCGACTGGACGCCGTTCTTCCAGACCTGGGAGCTACGCGGCCGTTACCCTGCCATTCTCGACGACGAGAAGCAGGGCGAGGCGGCACGCGCGCTCTGGGCCGATGCGCAGGCGATGCTCAAGAAGGTGATTGACGAAAAGTGGTTCCGCCCGCGTGCCGTCATCGGCTTTTGGCCGGCAGGCAGCGTCGGCGACGACATTCGTCTGTTCGCGGACGAAGCCCGGAAGGAAGAGCTTGCCACCTTCTTCACGCTCCGCCAGCAGCTTTCGAAGCGCGACGGCCGCCCGAACGTGGCGCTGTCGGATTTCGTGGCGCCGGTTTCGAGCGGCGTCCAGGACTATGTCGGCGGCTTTGTTGTGACGGCCGGCATCGAGGAAGTCGCCATTGCAGAGCGGTTCGAGCGGGCGAATGACGACTACTCGTCGATTTTGGTCAAGGCGATCGCCGACCGCTTCGCCGAGGCCTTCGCCGAGCGCATGCACGAACGGGTCCGCAAGGAGTTCTGGGGTTATGCCAAGGATGAGAAGCTGACCAACGAGCAGCTTATCACCGAGGAGTATGCCGGAATTCGCCCGGCACCTGGGTATCCGGCGCAGCCCGACCACACGGAGAAGGCAACGCTCTTCCGGCTGCTCGATGCCCAAAAGGCAGCCGGCGTGAAGCTGACGGAGAGCTACGCCATGTGGCCCGGTTCGTCCGTCTCCGGCCTCTATATCGGCCACCCCGACAGCTACTATTTCGGTGTTGCAAAGGTGGAGCGCGATCAGGTCGAGGACTATGCCGCGCGCAAGGGCATGACGATTTCCGACGTGGAGCGCTGGCTCGGGCCGGTGCTGAACTACCTGCCGCGCAAGGTGGACGAGGAAATCGACGACGCGGCTTGATCGTCGGCGGTCAGTTCAGAGATTGAATCAAGAAGGGCGGAAAGTGCTTCACTTTCCGCCCTTATGTTTTTGCGGCAACTGGATTTTCCGCAACTGAGTATCCTGACGGCTGATCTGGCAAGGGCGATATTCCTATGCTAACATAGCTAAGTTAGCTAATGAGGTGGCCATGAAAGTGACGGTTCACGCAGCCAAGACAAATCTCTCGAAACTGATCGACGCTGCGCTTTCAGGTGAGGAGGTTGTCATTGCCAAGGGGCAGAAGCCCGTCGTCAAGCTTACACCCATCCCGCAGAATTCCTTCACGATCGGAATTCTGAAGGGGCAGGTCGGCGGGAGCGCGCCCGACTTCTTCGAGCCGATGGATGAGGACGATCTGGCGAACTGGGAAGGCGCGAATTGAACGCGGTTCTGCTCGACACTCACGCATGGGCATGGTCCTTGACGGCCGACGCGCGGCTGACGGCGAGGGCCGTCACTGTGATCCAGCAAGCGGATGCCGTTCTCGTCAGCCCCATTTCATTGTTCGAGATCGGTCAAAAGGTGCGGCTCGGCAAATGGCCCGCGATGCAGTCATACATTCATGACCTAGCGGAGCTGCTTGAGCGGCAGGGCGGACGAACCGTTGCATTGACGCCAGACGTTTGCCTGCAGGCATCAACGATGGACTGGGCGCATCGTGACCCGTTCGACCGGCTGATTGCCGCCACGGCCATGGCGAACGGACTTCCGCTGATTTCGGCGGACACGGTTTTCGACAGGCTCTCCAGCGATCAACGCTGGATTGCCCGGCTCTGGTAGCCGTCAACTGGCCCCGATCGTAAGCTCAGCCACGAAATCATAGGCGTCGCCGCGGTAGAGCGAGCGGGTGAATTCGATCGCCCGGCCGGAGCCGACATAGGAGATACGCTCGATCGAAAGGCCCGCGGCCCCGACCGGAACGCCGAGGAGATGGGCGTCGGCTTCCTTCATGTTCGTGGCCGAGATGCGTTGCACGGCGCGGACGGGGCGGACGCCGCGGCGTTCGAGTTCGGCATAGAGGGATGTCGTCACCACGGATGGATCGGGCAGGAACTCGCCGGAGACGCTCGCATGCTCGATCGCCAGCGGCTGATCGTCGGCGATGCGAAGGCGCGAGAGACGCGAGACCTTGATGTCTGTGGCGAGGCCCAGAATCATCATTTCGTCGGGCGAGGGGGTATGGATGCCCTTATGCAGCCATTCGGAACGCGCCGTCATGCCGCGCCGCGCCATGTCCTCGGTGAAGGACGTGAGCTGCGAAAGCCGCTGTTCGACCTTCGAGACCGGCTTGGCCACGAAGGTGCCGGAGCCGTGGCGACGGACCAGCAGGCCATCGGCGACGAGATCGTCGATCGCCTTGCGAACCGTGACACGGCTGACGGCGGCGAATTCTGCGATATCGCGTTCCGGCGGCAGGGCGTCGCCGTGGCCGAGGGCGCCGGTGCGCATGGCATCTTCCAGAGTGCGGCGCAGCTTTACATAGAGAGGGCCGGTCCCGCCGGCTTGCAGGCGCTCGGGCGACAGGATGGTCGCGAGGTCGTCGGTCATGCGGCGCCTCTCTTTGCAGCGGTCAGGCGCTTGACTGCAAGGTTGACTGCGCCTTGGAGGACGTCGCCTTTCGGCGGTGCGAGCAGCGCTTTATGTCGCTCTGAAAGCCACGGTTCATAGGCCTTGGCGAGGCCGCCGAGCAGGCAAATTGCCGGACATTCCGGCCACAGCAGCGCGTCCAGGTTTTCGCCGATTGCCGCGGCCGCATCCTTGACGATACCGACCGCGATCTCATCGCCCTGCGCGGCGTAGTCGAAGACCAGCGGCGCATAGCGTGCGAAGTCTTTCGGTTTCGAAACGTGGGCGAATTCGACGAGGCGTTCAGGATCGTCGCCGTACTCAGCCAATATCCTTGCTGTCAGAGGTGATGGCGGGCGCACGCCGTCGTAGGCGAGCAGGGATTTTTCCATGAGGTCGCGGCCGAGACGCGCGCCGCTTGCCTGATCGCCAATGACGAACCCCCAGCCGCCGATGCCATGGAGCTTGCCGTCGCGGCGAGCATTATAGACCGAGCCGGTGCCGAAGGCGCCGATGACGCCATCGGAATCTCCCAGCGCGCCCTGAAGCGCGATCAGGGCATCCGTCACGACATGGCCGTCCGCAAAGGGCAGGGCTCGCTCGATACGTACGCCATAGTCTCCCACATTGGCTCCGGCGACGCCGACGACGGCCGAGACTTTGGAAAGGGTGTCGGCAGAAAGGCCTGCCGCCCGCAAAGCCTCACGCGCTGATTCGACGATATTGATCAGCGAGCTTTCCAGATCGGAAAGGATATTGGCAGGTCCGGCATTGCCGCGACCCAGAATATTGCCCACCCTGTCGGCAACTGCGGCACGGCAGCTCGATCCGCCTCCGTCTATGCCGATTGCAAGCCCCGTCATCTAACCTCCGAATGCCGCGTCCGCTTGGCTTTGTTACAATACCAAAAAAATACCATTTACCAAGCAGAATTGGTTTTCAAAATCCTCATCTTTGTATCATGCTGATTTTTAAAGAAAAAATTTTTGAAAGAAATTTATTGGCCTCAAAAGTTAAATTCGGCTGGACAATTGGTATTTTTTTGGCCTTAATTCCGGATAGGGAACAGCAAGTAGAGGCAGATAGAACGGCGCCAAGCATCAGTCGCTGTCTTTAAACGGTCGCGTCGGGATGTCGCTTCAGTGCGAGCGCCATGGGAGATCAGCCAGCTATTCCTTGCGAGTTTATCGCGCCCGGTTGAGCGTACCGGAGGGCGCACCGGCCGGAGGCGGCATCGCTTTCCGCGTCCGTCGAGCTTTCGGGGCCGGCAGTATATGGCGGCCCTCACGGAGTGTTGAGGTATATCCTCAGGCACACCAACTGCTTGTTTCAGAACCAAAGATAGCGCCCCATGGCGCTTAAACAGGAGAGGGAAATGAAGAACACTGCTCTGAAAAGCCTGCTGCTTGCCTCCAGCCTGCTCACGTCTGCCGGCTTTGCATATGCCGCCGACGTCACGCTGACGGTTGAAAGCTGGCGTAACGACGACCTGTCCATCTGGCAGGAAAAGATCATCCCGGCCTTCGAGGCGAAGAACCCGGGCATCAAGATTACGTTCTCGCCGACCGCGCCGACGGAATACAATGCCGCACTCAATGCCAAGCTCGATGCCGGTTCTGCAGGCGACCTCATCACCTGCCGGCCGTTCGATGTCTCGCTGGAACTCTACAACAAGAAACTCCTTGCCGACCTAACGAGCCTGTCGGGCATGGAGAACTTCTCGCCGGTCGCCAAGGCGGCCTGGACCACTGACGACGGCAAGGCCACCTTCTGCGTGCCGATGGCCTCGGTCATCCACGGCTTCATTTACAACAAGGACGCTTTCGACAAGCTCGGTATCGCAATCCCGACAACGGAAGCCGAATTCTTCGCAGCGCTCGACAAGATCAAGGCTGACGGCACCTACATCCCGATGGCCATGGGTACGAAGGATCTCTGGGAAGCCGCGACCATGGGCTACCAGAACATTGGCCCGAACTATTGGAAGGGCGAGGAAGGCCGCGCAGCCCTCATCAAGGGCGAGCAGAAGCTGACGGACAAGCCTTGGGTAGCGCCTTACGAAACTCTCGCCAAGTGGAAGCCCTATCTCGGCGACGGCTTCGAGGCACAGACCTATGCCGACAGCCAGAACCTCTTCACGCTCGGCCGCGCTGCGATCTACCCGGCCGGATCGTGGGAAATCGGCCTGTTCAACTCTCAGGCTCAGTTCAAGATGGGTGCCTTCCCGCCGCCGGTTCAGAACGCCGGCGACACCTGCTACATCTCCGACCACAACGACATCGGCATCGGCCTGAATGCCAAGAGCGCCCATTCCGAGGAAGCCAAGAAGTTCCTCACCTGGGTTGCCTCTCCGGAATTCGCCGAAATTTATGCCAACTCGCTGCCGGGCTTCTTCAGCCTGAACTCGACGCCGGTAAAGATGAACGACCCGTTGGCCCAGGAATTCGTCTCCTGGCGCGAGAAGTGCAAGCCGACGATCCGCTCGACCTACCAGATCTTGGCGCGCGGCACCCCGAGCCTCGAAAACGAGACCTGGGTTGAATCGGCCAATGTCATCAACGGCACCGACACGCCGCAGGCTGCTGCCGAGAAGCTGCAGAAGGGCCTCGACAGCTGGTACAAGCCGGCGAAGTGATGGGAAAACCCTCCCCAACCCCTCCCCACAAGGGGGAGGGGCTTAGGCGGCCGCCGATGCGCGGTTTGGCGGGGAGGGGATCGTGCCGCGCGTCTTCTTCCCCCTTGTGGGGAAGATGGCCGGCAGGCCAGAAGGGGTCTCGTCATGCCGGAGGCATGGCGGTTCGCTCGTAGCGAAGAGGCGCCCGGCAGGGCGGATGAGCGGTTTTCTTCGTTGCCATCCCTATTTCCACCTGCGCCGTGCCTCGACGGCCAACAAGAACGGCCAAAAAGCCATGAACGAAGCCGAAAACGCCGCCATCGATGTGGCTCCGATCAAGCGGCCCGCCCGCTGGCACATCCTCGTTTTCCTGCTGCCGGC
The DNA here is from genome assembly GCF_056755115.1 of Rhizobium sp. SVR5-2C. Taxonomy (NCBI): domain Bacteria; kingdom Pseudomonadati; phylum Pseudomonadota; class Alphaproteobacteria; order Hyphomicrobiales; family Rhizobiaceae; genus Rhizobium; species Rhizobium sp. SVR5-2C. The sequence goes on from NZ_JBNDHT010000049.1 coordinate 32,074, forward strand.
CTTCCTCGTTTATACGGCCGTGATGATCCTGCCGCTGATCGAGACGCTTCGGTTGTCCTTCTACAATGTCATCGACGGCCAGCCCGCATTCGTCGGTTTTGCAAATTACAAGGTTCTTTTCGGCGATGCGCGGTGGGCGCACGACTTCTGGAACGCGCTGAAGAACAACGTCATCTTCTTCATCATCCATATGTGCGTGCAGAACCCGATCGGCGTTGCGCTCGCGGCGATGCTTTCCATTCCGAAGCTGCGTTTCGTGACCTTCTACCGGACTGCGATCTTCCTGCCGACGCTGCTTTCCTTCGTCATCGTTGGCTTCATCTGGAAGCTGATCCTGTCGCCGATCTGGGGCGTCGCGCCCTGGATGATGGACCTGGTCGGCATGAAGTCGCTCTTTGCGCCCTGGCTCGGAAGGCCGGGCAGCGCGCTGATCGCCGTGTCGCTGATCTCCGTCTGGCAATATGTCGGCATTCCGATGATGCTGATCTATGCGGCGCTCCTCAACATTCCGGAAGAAGTCATCGAGGCCGCCGAATGCGACGGCATCACTGGCTGGAGCCAGTTCTGGAAGATCAAACTGCCGCTGGTGCTGCCGGCGATCGGCATCATCTCGATCCTGACCTTCGTCGGTAATTTCAACGCGTTCGACTTGGTCTATACCGTGCAGGGCGCGCTCGCCGGGCCGGACATGTCGACCGACATCCTGGGAACGCTGCTCTACCGCACCTTCTTCGGTTTCCAGTTGCAGCTTGGCGACCGTTCCATGGGCGCGACGGTGGCGACGGTGATGTTCCTGATCATCCTCGCGGGCGTTTCGCTCTATCTCTTCGTCATCCAGCGGCGCATCCGCCGCTACCAGTTCTGAGGGGAGGACGGCCATGTCCAAGGCACGCACATCTCTCGTCCGCTCCGGCTTCGTGCATCTGGCGCTGATCGCCTACACGCTGGTAGCGCTCTTCCCGGTATTCCTGACGATCATCAATTCCTTCAAGGACAGGAACTCGATCTTCCGGGCGCCGCTTACGGTGCCGACGCCCACTTCCTTCAGCCTCATCGGCTACCAGACGGTGCTGGGGCAGGGTGACTTTGCCACCTACTTCCAGAACAGCGTGATCGTCACCGTCGCCTCGATCTTCTTCGTGCTTCTGTTCGGCGCAATGGCGGCCTTTGCGCTCTCGGAATACCGTTTCCGCGGCAACCTTATGACGGGGCTCTATCTCGCGATCGGCATCATGATCCCTATCCGCCTCGGTACCGTTGCCATCCTGCAGGGGATGGTCGCCGCCGGCCTCGTCAACACGCTGACCGCGCTCATCCTGGTCTACACGGCGCAGGGCATTCCGCTTGCGATCTTCATCCTTTCGGAATTCATGCGGACCGTTTCCGACGACCTCAAGAATGCCGGGCGGATCGATGGGCTGTCGGAATACGCGATCTTCTTCCGTCTGGTGCTGCCGCTCGTGCGGCCGGCGATGGCGACGGTGGCGGTCTTCACCATGATCCCGATCTGGAACGACCTCTGGTTCCCGCTGATCCTCGCGCCGAGCGAAGCGACGAAGACGGTCACGCTCGGCTCGCAGATCTTCATCGGCCAGTTCGTCACCAACTGGAACGCGGTGCTGGCGGCCCTTTCGCTGGCGATCCTGCCGGTCCTCGTCCTCTACGTCATCTTCTCGCGGCAATTGATCCGCGGCATCACTTCGGGAGCCGTCAAGTGAGTTCATCCGAAAAGCCGATCCGCGTTCTCGTCGCCGGGCTTGGCAATATGGGGCGCAGCCATGCGCTCGCTTATCACAACAATCCCGGCTTCGAGATCGTCGGTCTCGTCAATCGTTCGAAGCCGGTGCTGGCGCCTGAGCTTTCCGGCTACGAGATCCTGCCCGACTTCAAGAAGGCGCTTGCCGAACTGAAGCCCGATCTCTGCTCCATCTGCACCTATTCCGACAGCCATGCCGACTATGCCGTCGCGGCATTCGAGGCCGGTTGCCATGTCTTCGTGGAAAAGCCGCTGGCGACCACCGTCGCCGACGCCGAGCGTGTCGTCGCGGCGGCGAAGAAGGCCGGGCGGAAGCTGGTGATCGGCTACATCCTTCGCCATCATCCATCCTGGATGAAGCTGATCGAGGAAGCGCGGAAACTTGGCGGACCGTATGTCTTCCGCATGAACCTCAATCAGCAATCCAGCGGCCCGACCTGGGCAACCCACAAGTCGCTCATGCAGACGACATCGCCGATCGTCGATTGCGGCGTGCACTACGTCGACGTCATGTGCCAGATCACCGACGCGAAGCCGGTGGAGGTGCGCGGCATGGGGCTGCGCCTCTCGGACGAGATCGCGCCGGACATGTATAATTACGGCCATCTGCAGGTGATCTTCGAAGACGGTTCCGTCGGCTGGTACGAGGCCGGCTGGGGTCCCATGATTTCGGAGACGGCCTTCTTCGTGAAGGATGTCATGTCGCCGAACGGGGCGGTCTCGATCGTCATGGATCCGAATGCCAAGTCCGACGATATCGATACGCACACCAAGACCTCCGTGATCCGTTTGCACAGTGCCGAGACGGGACCGGAGGGCAAGTTCATCAGGCCGGATCAGGACATGACGATGGCGGGCGAGCCCGGCCATCAGGACCTCTGCGATCTGGAGCAGGCCTTCATGCTGAAGGCCATCCGCGAAGATCTGGACCTCAACCGTCATATGAGCGATGCCGTGGCGTCGCTGCGGATTTGCCTTGCCGCCGACGAGAGCGTGCGCACCGGCCAACCGGTCAAACTATAAGAGGAATATGAGTAGTGGGATCGCTTCAACTCAAATCCATCCGTAAGGCTTACGGCACGCATGAAGTGCTGAAGGGCATCGACCTAGAGGTGCGTGACGGCGAGTTCGTGATTTTCGTCGGTCCGTCCGGCTGCGGAAAATCGACCCTGCTGCGGAGCATCGCAGGCCTCGAGGATGTCACGTCCGGTGCCGTCCTCATCAATGGCAAGGACGAAACGCTGACGCCGCCCGCAAAGCGCGGCATCGCCATGGTCTTCCAGTCCTACGCGCTTTATCCGCACCTGACGGTAAAGGACAATATGGGCCTCGGTCTGAAGCAGGCCGGAACGCCGAGGGGGGAGATTGAGACCCGCGTCGGCAAAGCCTCGGCGATGCTGTCGCTCGAACCCTATCTGGCGCGCCGCCCGGCTGAGCTGTCCGGCGGTCAGCGCCAGCGCGTCGCAATCGGCCGCGCGATCGTGCGCGAACCGGAACTTTTCCTTTTCGACGAACCGCTGTCCAATCTCGATGCGGCGCTGCGTGTCCAGACGCGCCTGGAGATTGCCAAGCTGCATCGTCAGCTGAAGGCGACGATGATCTACGTCACCCACGACCAGGTCGAGGCGATGACGCTTGCCGACAAGATCGTCGTACTGAACGCCGGCGCGATCGAGCAGATCGGTTCGCCGATGGAGCTCTACAACCGGCCGGCCAATCTCTTCGTCGCCGGCTTCATCGGTTCGCCGATGATGAATTTCATTCCGGCCGACAAACTGAGCGACGGCCAGGCAAAGACCGTCGGCGTGCGGCCGGAGCACCTGACGCTCTCGCGCGACAGCGGAACGTGGAAGGCGAAGGTGGTGCATGTCGAACATCTCGGCGCCGACACGATCGTCTATCTTGAGTCCGAGCAGTGCGGCCTGCTGACGGCGCGCCTTTTCGGCGCGCATGCCTATGAGCCGGACGAGATCGTTTTCGCGTCGCCGGACGCAGCGCATATGCACCGTTTTGACGCGGATGGCCGGGCGATCCGCTAGGCTTAACAGAAAGAAAAGCCCCGCCGTTGAGCGGGGCTTTTTGTTGGAGACTTACGCCTTCTGTGCCAGCCGCTCAGTCAGTTCTTCGATCCCGACCTCGGCCTCGATGCGGTCTCCCTTTGCCATCAGGTAAAGGCCGAGAGCGAAGGTGAGCGCTCCGATGAAGAGCAGATAGTAGGCATGCGCCATCGGACTGACCGCCAGAAGCGAGGCGACCGCGAGAGGGGTTAGACCGCCGAAGATGGCGTAGGAGACGTTATACGAGAAGGACAGGCCAGTGAAACGGACGCGCGCCGGGAAAGCGCGGACCATCACGTAAGGCACGGCGCCAACCATTCCGACAGCAAGTCCCATGATCGCGTAGAGCACAAAGAGCACGCTCATCGAGACGGCAGCATAGCTGTAGAAGGTGAACGTCGCGGCGCCGAAGAAGATGCTCGACACGACGAAGAACTTGCCGGAGCCGACGCGGTCGACGATCGCGCCCGCGGCTGCGGTGCCGAAGATCAGGAACAGCGTGCCGAAGCTGGTCGCGGCAAGCGATTGCTGGGCGGTATAGCCGTAGAGCTTCTGCAGGAACGTCGCGGTCATCAGCGTCGTCACGACGATGCCGGCGGAGAGAACCCAGGTGAGCAGCATCGAGATGATGATGCCGCGCGGGTGATCGCGAAGCACCGCCTTCAGCGGCAGCTCGCGCACAAGCGAACGGCTCTGCTTCATTTCGGCGAAGATCGGCGTTTCCTGCAGCCAGCGGCGAAGATAGACGGCGACGAGGCCGAAGATGCCGCCGAGGAAGAAAGGGATGCGCCATGCATAAGCCGCGATGTCCTCTGGCGTGAAGACCGAGTTGATGATCGTCGCGATGAAGGAGCCGAACAGGATGCCGAGCGTCAGGCCCGAGCAAAGAAAGCCACAGGCAAAGCCGACACGGCGGAAGGGCACGTGCTCGGCGACGAAGGTCCAGGCGCCCGGCACTTCGCCGCCGATCGCCGCACCCTGCAGAATGCGCATCAGGATCAAAAGGATCGGAGCGCCGACGCCGATCGAGTCATAGGTCGGCGTGGCGGCCATGCCGAGCGTCGAAAGCGCCATCAGCAGGATCGAAAAGGCAAAGACGCGCTTGCGGCCGAATCGGTCGCCGAAATGCGCAAGCACGATGCCGCCCAGAGGCCGCACGAGATAGCCCGCAGCGAAAATGCCGAAGGTCTGGATCGTCACCAGCCAATCGGGCATATCCGGCGGAAAGAACAGATGGCCTATGACCGTCGCGAAAAACACGAAGATGATGAAATCGTAGAATTCCAGGGCACCGCCGAGCGCGGAAAGGCCGAGGGTGCGAAAATCCTGAGAGGTGAGGCGGCGAGGGGCGGGCGTCGAGGTGGGGGACATGAGACTGCGCTTCTCTGTGGACCGGTAATATGTCGGTCCTTGCGCTATTAGGGCGCCTAATTCAAGGGCATTTCAGGCGTTTGCCGGCGCGTATCGCAAAGCTGCGGCCGCGGCCCCCTCACCCTGACCCTCTCCCCTAGGGGAGAGGGGGCAGTCAGCGTCGCGGCAGTTCTCCCTTCTCCCCAGCGGGGAGAAGGTGCCCGGAGGGCGGATGAGGGGGCTCCGGGCCGCAGCATCGCGTTGCAGTGCTGGTCTAGCCTCGATCAGTCCCGGATGACGAGCAGGTCAGCTGCCATGAAGCGCAGGGTGACGGTCTCGCCGGCCTGTGGTGGCGTGACGCCAGGGGCGTTGAACATGTCGAACGAAATCACGTTGCCGCCGACGTTCATGCGGGTGCGGATCACGGAGCCGAGGAAGTGGGCAGAGACCACCTCGCCGGTCAGCGCCGTATCGCTCTTGACGTTATCGGACAGCGAGCCCGCTTCCGGACGCAGCGCCAGCGAGACGGTGTCGCCTGCCTTGTAAGCCGCGATCGAATGCCTGAGCGTCACCCCCTGATCGCCGATCTGGATGCGGTTAGCGGCCGGATCGACAACCTTCGCCTCGATCATGTTCAGCGTCCCGACGAAGGACGCGACGAAGCGCGTGGCAGGCGTGTTGTAGATCTCGAACGGCGTCCCGATCTGGTCTGCCCTACCGGCGTTCATGACGACGATGCGGTCGGAGATCGAAAGCGCTTCTTCCTGGTCGTGTGTCACGAAGACAGTGGTGATGCCGAGCTGCTGCTGGATCGCGCGAATTTCCTCGCGGAGCGAAACGCGGATCTTGGCGTCGAGCGCGGAGAGCGGTTCGTCGAGCAGCAGCACCTGCGGCTTGACGGCAAGCGCACGGGCAAGGGCGACGCGCTGCTGCTGGCCGCCGGACATCTGGTAGGGATAGCGGTCCGCCAGATGGTCGAGACGGATGAGGCCGAGCATTTCCTTGACGCGGGTATCAATCTCGGCCTTCGCCATGCCGGCGACCTTGAGGCCGAAGGCGACGTTGTCATGCACGCACATGTTCGGGAACAGCGCGTAGGCCTGAAAGACCATGCCGATGTTGCGCTGGTTCGGCTTCAGCGGGCGCTGGTCCTTGCCGTCGATGAAGAGATTGCCACCGGTCGGCGCTTCGAAGCCGGCAATCATGCGCAGGACCGTGGTCTTGCCGCAGCCTGACGGGCCGAGGAAGGAGACGAATTCCCCCTTCTCGATGTCCATGTTGAAGTTATGAACGACCTGAACCTGGCCGAAGGATTTTTGAATGTTGGTCAGTGTGAGAAAAGACATGAGCCAAATACCTTATGCCTTAGCCGGGCGGGCTTTGCCAAAACGGGAAACGAGGTTGAGCAGGCCCATGCTGAGCCAGGTGATCGAGAAGGCGATGACGGCGAGCGCTGAGGGCTCATAGGCCTTGTTGGCGCCGACGAGCTGCAGGTACGGTCCGAAGGCCGGCCGGTTGAGAAGCGCTGCCATTGTGAATTCGCCCATGACGATCGCGAGCGTGATGAAAGCGCCGGACAGCACACCGCTCATGACGTTCGGGAAGATGCAGCGGAACATGATGGTCGTCCACCTGGCTCCGAGGCTTTCTGCCGCTTCCGTCAGCGTGCGGACGTCGATGGCGCGCATGGCGGTATCGACGGCGCGGTACATGTAGGGCAGGGAGAGTGTGATATAGGAGCAGACGAGCAGGATATTCGTGCCGGTCGTAGAGCCGGTCAGCGGCAAGATCGACGACGAGTTATACATGCGCAGATAGCCGAACACGATCACGATCGCCGGGATGACGAGCGGCAGCAGCGTCACGAACTCGACGATCGGGCGCATTTGCGGCAGGCGCAGGCGAACCCAATAGGCGGTGGGGACGACGAGCAGCATGCCGAAGATGATCGTCAACAGCGCCATCAGCATGGAGTAGCCGAAAGTGGCGCGGAACTGCTCGTCGGAGAAGACCGAAGCGTAAGCGTCGAAACTGTAGGTTCCGCGGCGCATGCGCAGCGAGAATTCCAGGGTGCCGAGCAGCGGGATGACGAAATAGGATGCACCCAGAATGATGGCGATCCATGCACCGAGGCGTTGAGCTTTCATTTTTGCCACCGTTCAGCGCGCATGCGCAGCATGAGGTAGAGGACATTTGAGACACCGGTAATCACGATCATGCCAAGCGCGATCGCATAACCGAGGTTTGCGTTGTGAAGAACGTCGCCGCGGATCTGCGCATAAAGCAGGATCGGCACGATGTTGAGGGAGCTGCCGGTCAGCGCATAGGCGGTTGCGATGGCGCCGAAGGCGTTCGCGAAAAGAAGCAGCGTGGTGCCGAGCAGGCTCGGCCAGAGGATCGGCAGGGCAACCATCGTCCAGTACTGGAGGTTGGTAGCGCCGAGGATTTCAGAGGCTTCGCGCCACTCCTTCTTCATGCCGTCCAGCGCCGGCGTCAGGATCAGCACCATCAGTGGGATCTGGAAGTACATGTAAGTGATGGTGAGGCCGAAGAAGGACAGCAGGTTAAAGCCCGTCCCATAGAGATTGAATCCGAACCAGTCGCGCAGGAAGAGGGTGACGAGTCCGGTGCGGCCGAGGGTCGCCAGGAAGGCGAAGGCAAGCGGGACACCCGCAAAGTTCGATGCAACGCCGGAGAAGGTCAGAAGCGTCGAGCGCACGCTGTTCGGCAGACCGCCGAGCACGACCGCCCAAGCGAGGAAGAAGCCGATCAACGCGCCACCGAGCGCCGAGGCGACGGAAACGCGGATACTGATCCAGTAGGCACTCATAATACCCGGCGTAAACAGATCGCCGATATTCTTGAAGGTAAAGTTGCCCTCGGGAGTGAGGAATGCACCGGCCACCAGATAAATGGTGGGAATGATCAAAAACAGCAGGGAGAAAATAACGAATGGTGCGATGCCAAGCCAATCGATCACGCGGTCTTTGTTGATCAAGGGGGCCGTGCTGACCATGGGGGAAGAAACAGTGCTCATGGCTTAGCTACTCAGGGGGCTCGGAGTGAAAGAAAGCCTCCCCGCATTTTTGCGGGGAGGCCGGATGTCATGCTTATTACTGAACGTTGGCGCCGACGACGCTGTCCCACTGCTTGGTGATCACGGCGGAACCTGCGTTCTGTTCTTCGATGCTCGGGAAGGCGGCCTTGGCATAGCCTTCAGCCGGCGGCAGCTTGTCGAGCAGCTCCTTCGGAACCTGGCCCTTCTGAGCGAGGTCGTTGAAGCGGATCGGGTGGCAATAGCCCTTCAGCCAGCCGATCTGGCCTTCGTCCGAATAAAGGTATTCCATCCACAGCTTGGCAGCGTTCGGATGCGGAGCGAAGGCGGAGATAGCCTGGACGTAAACGCCGGCAACAACGCCCGACGACGGAACGACGACTTCGACCGGCGGGTTGCCGTTCAGGCTATCGCGCCATGCGAGGCCGTTATAGTCCCAAGCGACGACGATCGGGGTCGAACCCTGTGCCAGCGATGCGGACTTGCCGATCACGGGAACGAGGTTGCCGGCCTTGTTGAGCGCGGCGAAGTAATCGAGACCGGCCTGGCCAGCCTTTGCAGCGTCCTTCTCACCGGTTGCGAGACCGGCGGCATAGACGGCCTGGACGGCCTGGTTGGAAACGCGCGGGTCGCCAGCGAGCGAAACCGTGTTGGCGTAGTCCGAGTTCTTCAGGTCTGCCCAGTCCTTCGGAACGTTCTTGACGATGTCGGTGTTCACGACAAAGGAGAGAACGCCGTAATAGTCGCCGTACCAATAGCCGTCGGCGTCCTTCGCGGAGTCCGGAATGGAGTCCCAGGTGGAGACCTTGTAGGGCATCAGGAGGCCTTCAGCCTTGGCGGTCGGGCCGAAGGAGAGGCCAACGTCGATAACGTCCGGAGCCTGCGGGCCGGTGTTGCCCTTGTTTGCCTTGATGGCTTCGACTTCGTCACCCGAACCCGCGTCTGGGTTCAGTTCGTTGACTTCCAGGCCGTACTTGGCCTTGAAGCCGGCAATGACGTCACCATAGCCGCACCAGTTGTGCGGGAGGGCGATGGTCGTGAGCGTGCCTTCCTTCTTCGCGGCTGCGATGAGTTCTGCGCTCGGCTCTGCTGCGGCGATCGCAGTCGAAGCTACGACGATCGCAGTAGAAAGCGAAAGCAGTCGAGAAATATTAGAGATCACTGTCGTTCTCCTTCGGTTTTCAGTGTCTGGCGATGCTGTTACTGACGTTAGATGAAGCTTGTGTGACGGTTGCGTGACGGTAATATTCGCCACGATCGCGGGTATTTGCAGACGCTGTTTCGTTTGCGACATGCTGTTCTATTTGTACCGGCCCGTCATCGTTGTTTGTTTATTCTTGCCCCTTTCCTCCTAACCCGGTTTTCGGAAAAGCCTCGTCTGCTCGAACAGGCCTTCCAGCGTTCTCATGCGTTCTTTGGTCTCGTCCCAGGTGGAGTTCTGCACAGCTTCGATCAGCGCTTCGATTAGAAAGAGGGTCACAACCGAGGAATCCCAGGCGGACGGTGCTTCAATCTTGACGCGAAAGGTGTGCCGGGCGAGCTTCGCCGCAGGCGATCCCCATTGGTCCGTGAAGACGATAATCTCGGCGCCGCGTGTGCGGGCGGCCTGGGCAAGGCTCACCATTTCCTGCTCGTAACGGCGGATATCGAAGATGATCAGCAGGTCGCGCGCATTCATGTTGAGAACGTATTGAGGCCAGCTGGAAGAATTGGACGAGAGCAGGGCGGTATTTGGCCGGATGACCTGCATATGGGTAAAGAAATACTCCGCAAGCGCTCCAGTGATGCGGCCGCCGACAAAATAGAGGCCGCGCTTGCGGTCCGAAAGCAGGCTCGCGACGCTGTCGAACGTTGCCGTGTCGAGATCGCTCAGTGTCTGGCGCAGATTACCGATGATGGCGTCGGCGAAGCGGTTGAGAATATGCGTGCCCGGCGCATTCGACGCCCAGCGATCGTGCTTGGCGATCGGATTGGAGATCGTCGCTTCGACCTCCTGATGCAGATGCGCCTGGAAGTCGGGGTAACCCTTGAAGCCAAGTTTCTGTACCATGCGCACGACGGTGGGCGTCGACACGCCGGCGTTTTCGGCAATCGTAGTGATGCTGCCTAGCCCGGAAACGGGATAGTTATCCAGCAGACTCTCGGCCAACTGCTTCTCTGCGCGCGTCAGCACGTCAAAATGCAAATGGATGACGTCCGAAACCGTCTTCGACGCAGCGGTCACGCGATTTTGCTCCCCGGGATTGGTCTTGTGCCACTTTCCCAATGGAAGTTAACAACGCTGTCACAATCTATGTCAACCTCCTTTGTGAAGAGAAATTTTCAGAATCGCTTGACACGGCGCATCGTCTGAAGAATTCTTTTCTTATAAAGATTTTATTAAGCACAGGGCGAGGCGCAGCGACGTGCTCACTAGGGTCCTAAGCGAAGTGGATGGAGAATGCGTCGGCATCGAGCGGCCGCATGGCAAGAGCTCGCTGCTGGTCATCTGCGAACATGCCTCGCGCGCGCTGCCAAAGCAGTTCGGCGATCTCGGCCTATCGCAGGAAGCCTTGAACAGCCATATCGCCTGGGATCCCGGTGCTTTGGCTGTTGCCCGCAACATCTCCTCTGCGCTCGATGCCACTCTCGTCTACCAACGCTTTTCCCGCCTCATCTATGACTGCAACCGCCCGCCGGATTCGCCGGGCGCGATGCCCGAGAAAAGCGAGATCTACACCATCCCCGGCAATCAAAATCTGAGTGGGGAAGAGCGGCTTGCCCGCACGGAAGCGCTCTACATTCCCTTTCACGATGCCGTGCGCAGGCTCGTAAAGGAACGGCAGGCACGCGGGCAGGACACGGTCATCGTTACTGTTCACAGTTTTACACCGGTCTATAATGGCAAGGAACGTGCAGTCGAGCTTGGTATCCTGCACGATGCCGATGACCGCCTGGCAGAGCGGATGCTGG